>CAZEKU010000056.1:0-7549 GCA_964512935.1 uncultured Oscillospiraceae bacterium
TCTCACCGCGTTCAGAAACACACTTATCGTTGCCCTTGTATCGGGTGTATGTGCAGTTATTCTCGGAACCCTTGCTGCGATAGGTATAAATGCAATGGGAAAAAAACTTCAGTCGCTTGTGCTTAACATTACATATATGCCTATGATAAACCCCGATATAATAATCGGTATTTCCCTTATGCTGCTTTTTGTGTTTATCAAAATGGAGCTTGGATTTACTTCACTTATCATCGCTCATATTACATTCAATGTTCCGATAGTTATATTTAATGTTTTACCGAAGCTAAGACAGCTTGACAGAAACATTTATAATGCAGCACTGGATCTCGGATGTAATCCGGCACAGGCATTCAGAAAAGTTGTCCTTCCGGAAATAATGCCGGGCATATCGGCAGGATTTCTCCTTTCGATAACATATTCATTTGATGATTTTGCGGTAAGCTTTTTCACAGGTGCCGCAGATTCTCAAACCCTTTCGGTAGTTATTTATTCAATGGTAAGAATGAAGGTAAGCCCCGAGATAAACGCTCTTTCAACAATAATGTTTGTGGTGGTACTTCTTGTCTTGCTTATTGTCAACATAAATGGAGCAAAGCAGGAGAAAGAAGAGGTTAAGCTCAACATGGCGAAAGGAGAGAGATAAATGAAAAAGTTTATCGTTATCGCTTTAGCTGTTGCAATAGCTGTTTTACAAATTGTTCCGGCATTTGGATATTACAGTGAGGCAGAAGGCTATTCTACGAAAGTTGAGGATGAAGAATACTATAAAAAATTCTACGGACAAGGCGTAGAAATAGATGTTTACAACTGGGGAGAATATGTAGCAAATGATTCTGTAAACTTTCTTGATGTAAACAAGGATTTTGAGGCTCTTACGGGAATCAAAGTAAATTATACGCTGTTTTCATCTAACGAAGAACTCTACACAAAACTTCGTAGCGGAGGAACTAATTATGATGTTATAGTGCCTTCGGATTATATGATAGGAAAAATGATCGAAGAGGGAATGCTTCAGAAACTCAATTTCGACAATATTCCTAATTATAAATATATTGATGAAAAGTATAAAAATATAAACTTTGACCCTAATAATGAATATTCTGTTCCGATGTATTGGGGCGTTGTTGGAATTATTTATAATACAACAATGGTTGATGAAGAAGATCTTACAGGATGGAATATTCTTTGGAATGAGAAATATGCTGACAATATGCTTATGTTCTCAAACTCAAGAGATGCATTTGCGCTTGCGCTGCTCGATCTCGGTTATGATTTCAATACTACGGATGAAAATGAAATAGAGGAAGCTGCAGGACATCTTAGAGCACAAAAACCTCTTGTTCAAGCATATGTTATGGATGAAATCTACGATAAAATGGAAGGCGGAGAAGCAGCTGTTGCTCCATATTATAATGGCGATGCTGTCCTTATGATGGATGTTAACGAGGACCTCGATTTCTTTATTCCGGAGAATACAAGTATTTTTATAGATTCTATGTGCATTCCTACCAGCGCAAGAAATAAAGAAGCGGCAGAAATGTATATAAACTATATGTGTGAATCAACAGTTGCTGCTGCAAACAGCTACTATGTAGGTTATTCGACACCGCATACAGGCGCTATGGAACTTTTGGATGAAGAACTTGTAGAAAATGATATCGCTTATCCGGATGGTGAAATAATAGAAGGCCTTGATGCATTGCTTACTTTGCCTAAAGAAACAAGTGAGCTTACGGATAGACTTTGGACTGATATTTTGGCGCAGGGAAGTGATAGCGCTACTTTGCAAGGGCTTTTCCTTGTTACTGTTGTTATTACATATATAGCGGCAAAGCTTATAAATGATGAAATAAAGAAAGCTCAGATGAAATATTATTAAAAAACAAAGCCTGCATTTTGCAGGCTTTGTTTTTTATGTGAAGTGTAAAAACTTTACACTTGATCCTATAAAGAAAAAGGAATGTATATATATTATTATGAAATATTATATAATAAATCATTTATATATGTGCCATATTTAAAATGATAATTAAGGCTTTGAGAAATATTTTAAAGCGATAAAGGGCTAAATATATCATTTGTAACAAATATCATACATATTGCTGAATTTTTTTGCAAACGAAACTGTATAAATTGTAGAAAAATTCAACTTTTTTATTGACATTCTCTATGTTAACCTTTATAATATTGTAGATGTTATACACAAAGAAGTATCCTTTATTTTGTATGACATAATAAAATTAAGGAGGAAATTCAAAATGAAGAAATTTCTCGCACTTCTTCTTGCTGTTGTTATGATGCTTTCTCTTGCAGCTTGCAATGGCAATGAGGCACCTGTTGAAGGTGACGATCAGCCTTCCGAGAGACCTAACAGAGTTATCTACGGAAGCACTACCGAAGTTTCCGGCGATATCGGCCCCGGAAGCTGGTGGACTAATAACGCAACCGATAAGATGATCCGTGACTTTATCAACGACTACACTCCCGTTGTTACTAACCAGGGCGTAAAAGATACTGTTTGCGGCGGCATCGAATCCGTTGTAAATGAAGATGGTTCTAAAACCTTTACTGTAAAGATCAACGAAGGTCTTCTTTTCAGCAACGGCGAACCTGTAACTGCTGCTAACTATGTAGCATATGCTCTTATCGCTTACTCTCCTGCAGCTGCTGAAGCTGGCGCAAAAGTAAGTGCTGAGCAGGTTGTTGGTGCAAAAGCATATCAGAGCGGCGAAGCTGATACTCTCTCCGGTGTACACTACATCGATGAGTATACCTACAGCATCACCATTGATAAAGAATTCGTTCCTTACTTCTATGAGCTCACTTACGCTTCTCTCAACCCTCTCTACATCCCTATGTATGCTTCTGCAGACCTTACCGTTGTAGATACTGAGAACGGCGCTAAATTCGAAGGCGGCGAACTTGTTGCTTCCGAAATCGATGCAGCTCGTTGGAAATATGCTGACGCTGTAACCGCAGGTCCTTATGTAATTAAGAGCCTCGATACCGGCGCTCTCGAGACTGTTCTCGAAATCAACGAATACTATGCTGGTAACTTCGAAGGTCAGAAACCTTCCATTCAGCAGGTAGTTATCGTTAAAGCTGAAACTGCAACCGAATTTGATATGCTCAAAACCGGTGCTATCGACGTTCTCGACTCCCTCTCTGAAGGTGTTGAAATCAACAACGCTCTTGACCTCCAGGAACAGGGCGGCTTTGAAACCGTTAACTTCGAGCGTAACGGCTACGGCAAAATCATGTTCCAGTGCGACTTCGGTCCTACCCAGTTTGCAGCTGTTCGTCATGCAGTTGCATACCTCCTCGACAGAAACGAGTTCGCTAACACCTTCTGCCAGGGCTTCGGTTCCGTTGTTCATGGTCCTTATGGCCTTGCAATGTGGATGACCAAAGACTCCACTGAGCGTTTTGAAGCTGAACTCAATACCTATGCATACGATCCCGCAAAAGCTGTTGAAGTTCTTGTAGCTGACGGTTGGGTACTCGATGCTGAAGGTAACGAATATGTTTCCGGTACTCGTTATAAAGAAGTAACTGCAGAAGAAGCAGGCGATTACGAATACAACGTAAAACTTGCAGACGGCAGAATCCTTATGCCTCTCTACATTAAATGGTCCTCTTCTGAAGCAAACCCTGTTTCCGAGCTTCTCGTAACTATGCTTTCCAACGGCCAGCAGGTTGCTGACGCAGGTATGGTAATCGAACAGAACGTTATGAGCTTCGATGAGCTTCTTAACTATATGTATCGTGATGCAACTCAGGGCGATCAGTATGGCGTAAAAACCTACGGTATGTACAACCTTGCATCCAACTTCACCCCTGCATATGACCAGTCTTACAGCTTCTCTCTTGACGAAGAATATGTAGCAGCTGGTTGGAACCAGAACTACATCTTCGATAAAGAGCTTGACGACCTTTCCATGAACATGGTTTATGGTGTTGAATCTTCTGATAGAGAAGGTTACCTCAAACTTTGGCAGGATTTCATTCTTAAATGGAACGAACTTCTTCCTGAAATTCCGCTTTACTCCAACGTTTACTACACCATCTATCCCGATTGGCTTGAAGGCTATGAACAGTCCAGCCTTTGGGATTTCAACCAGGCTATTCTTTACGCAACAATCGCAGAATAATTTGGCTGTATAATCCTGTTATTTAAGCAGGAAAAGACGAGGGCAGCTTTGCCTGCCCTCGTCTTTTGATAGTATTAGACAATTTTAAAAAAAGAATATTGATTTTGAAGATTATTCCCTTTTTTGGGTTTAATATATATTTGTTACTACATAAAAAAGAGAAAAGGAGGGTTTTGTAGATGGCAAAGTATGTACTCAAGCGTATTGGCTACATGATTATTGTTTTCTTCGTAGTATCGTTTCTGATGTACTCAATCTACAACCTTATCCCGACTGACCCCGCTCGTGCAGAGCTTGAGCCGCTAAAAACTTCTTTGAAACCTGAAGAATATGAAGAAAGATATCAGCAGCTTCGTGAGGAATATGGTCTCGATGATCCGATTCCGGTTCGCTATGCAAGATGGATGGGATTCATGAAGGACAAGCAAACTGATACTCATCACGGTTTGCTTCAGGGATATTTCGGATATTCATCACTTTATAAAAAGGATGTTGCCGAAGTAATTCCGGAAAGAATGGAGAATACTATTTTTATCAATATTTTCTCCACCGTTCTTGCTCTCGGTCTTACGATTCCGCTCGGTATTTATTGTGCGGTTCACAAAAAGGGCAAGATCGATAATGCTGTTCAGGTTGTAACCATTATAGGTTATAGTATACCTGTATACATCATTGCACTTATTTTTATTTGGCTTTTTGCTGTAACATTGGGATGGTTCCCGGTTTCCGGTTCTCAGACACCGGGTGCAAGCTACACCGGTATCAGACAATTCTTAGACCGCCTTTATTACACTGCGCTTCCTGTTATTGTAATGACTTTTGGTTCTCTCGGCGGTATGACCCGTTATGTTCGTGCTGCAATGATTGAAGCTCTCAGCATGGATTATATCCGTACAGCACGTGCTAAAGGCCTTCGTGAAAAAGTAGTTATCTATTCTCACGCTTGGCGCAATGCGCTCCTCCCCGTAATTACCGTTATTATAAGTTGGTTCCTCGGAATTTTCGGTGGTTCTGTAATTATAGAAAACACCTTCGGTCTTAACGGAATGGGTGCTCTTTATTATGCAGGACTTATGAATCGTGACTATGAGCTTGCTCTTGCGATTCAGATGTTCTATATCGTAGTAAGCCTTGTCGGACAGCTTTTAACAGACCTTAGCTATGGATTTGTTGATCCGCGTGTCCGCATAGATAAATAATAGGGGAGGTAAATTATAATGAGTAAAGAAAATAAAAAACCTTCCCTTCTCGGACGCCTTTTTGGCAACCGTAACAAACAGCTTAGTTTTATGGAAGAGGAACAGCTCCAGAGCCCTACCAGAATGATTGTTCGTAACTTTATGAGCAACAAACTCGGTATGGCAGGACTTATAATTTTCCTTTGTATTTTTGTTTTTGTTATGATTGGTCCTAAATTCTTTGTTCTTGACCTTTCCTATCAGGACAATACTCAGGTAAACGTTCCTCCTACATTCTCGATGCTTTCTGTTCCGAAGGAGCTTGAAGGTAATGTAAAAGATATCACTCCCGGTACTACTTACGGTGTTGGTATCGACAATAATGGTAAAATTTACACATGGGGTTACACCCGTATAACCAGTGTTATTGATATGGGTGAAATTCCGGATGAGGTTAAGGAAGCCCATATTGAGCACATTGCAGCAGGTTATGACCATATAGCAGCAATTGACGATCAAGGCAATGTTTATGTATGGGGAAGTAACAGACTTGGTCAGGATAGACTTCCGAGTGAAATCACTTCCGCAATGAGCAAAAAACAGAACCTCAATTTTGTTCAGCTTGAAGCAGGATTCCAGTTCAGTGCTGCACTTACAGAAGATGGTTACCTCTATATGTGGGGTAATGGCAATATGGCAGATATTACTGTTAAGAGTGAATATCAGGGCAGAATTAAGAAAATTGCTCTCAACACCTATAACTGCACAGCTCTTCTCGATGATGGAACTGTTGTATATGCAGGTGTTAAAAACAATGCTATTGCTGAGCAGATGCCTAAAGATCTTAAAAATATTGTTGATATCGCTGCAACCGGTAACACTGTTGCTGCAGTAGATAAAGACGGAAAAATCACCATTTGGGGAAATATCAGTGACAATATCAATGAAGTTCCCGAAATGGATGCAAAACCCGTTGAACTTTACGGTGGTATCAAACACTACACCGCACTTCTTGAAAACGGTGAAGTAGTTTCTTGGGGCAACGATGTACATGGACAGGCAACTGTTCCGAGCAATGTTGTTGAAAAAGATATTGAAACTGTTTTTGCAGGATTCTATCAGAACTATGCAATTACCACAGATGGTGAAACCGAAACATGGGGTCTTAAAGGATATCTTCTCGGAACCGATGAACTCGGCCGTGATATTCTTACTCGTCTTGTAAATGCAGGTCAGGTAACTATGACCGTTGGTGCAATTGCAGTTGTAATTTCTCTTGTAATCGGTATAATTCTCGGCGGTATTGCAGGTTATTTCGGTGGTTGGACCGATATGATTGTTATGAGAATAGCAGAGGTTATAGGCGGACTTCCGTTTATTCCTTTCGCAATGATTCTTTCTGCAATTATCGGTACAAGAATTTCGGTAGAGCAGAGAATGTATCTCATCATGGTTGTTCTCGGTGTACTTTCTTGGCCTTCTACCTGCCGTCTTATTCGTGCACAGATACTCAGTCAGCGTGAACAGGAATATGTAACAGCAGCACAGGCAATGGGTGTTCGTGAAACCTCTATAGTTTTCCGTCACATTCGTCCTAACGTTCTTTCACTTGTTCTTGTTTCTGCAACTCTTGACTTTGCAACTTGTATGCTTACTGAATCAACCCTTTCTTACTTGGGATTCGGTATTGCACCGCCTACTCCTACTTGGGGTAATATGCTCAATGGTGCAAATAACTCCATTGTTATTCAGCAGTATTGGTGGCGTTGGGTATTCACCGCAGCAATTTTCGGTGTATGCACCATTTGTATAAACCTTGTGGGTGACGCACTTCGTGATGCAGTTGATCCGAAATCTAACGGAAGATAAGGAGGGGAGAAGCAAATGGCATTATTGGAACTTAAAGATGTAAGAACATTTTTTAAAACCAAACGTGGTACAGTTAAAGCAGTTAACGGTGTAAGCTACTCCCTTGATTCCGGTAAAGTTCTTGGCCTTGTTGGCGAATCCGGTTCGGGAAAAAGCGTTTCCGCAATGAGTGTTCTCCGTCTTCTTGATGAGAATGGTTATATTGAAAGCGGAGAAATTACTTTCGACGGAAAAGATCTTATCCATCTTTCAAAATCTGATATGTATAAGATACGTGGAAATGATATTTCGGTTATTTTCCAGGAACCTATGACCAGCCGTAACCCGGTTTTCACTGTATAAAAACAGAGG
>CAZEKU010000057.1:0-7502 GCA_964512935.1 uncultured Oscillospiraceae bacterium
TGCGTTGCTGTCGAGAGCTTTTTTGATGGTGATTTTTGCATTTGTGGGTTTAATGCTCTTATTGCTTACGGTTGTAAACGCATTTGCGGGATTTCCGTCAACGGTTGTTTTTCCGTAGGCAACGGTTACGCTATGGCTCTGGGTATATTCCAAATATCCGGAAAGAGCTTTTGTTTCAGTCAAAATATAATCATGTCCGGAAGGAATATTTTTAAAGAGCACATTTCCGTTGCTGTCGCTTGTTACGACAATATCGGAAATTGTAACGGTATTATTAGCTGCTGCACAAACGGTGCAGTTAGGGCTATGTTTAAGAGTAAACTCAACTCCTGCTAAGGGTGCATGGGTTTCGAGATCCTGTTTAGTAAACTCGAATGTTCCGAGATAACCTTTTGCAGAGGGTTTCGGGAATTCTTCGGGATCCTGTTCTTCCCATTTATAATCCTCTGTATCCCATTCATCCCATGTAAGTTCAGTATCGCCGTTTGTATATTTTGCTTCGTTTGAAACAAATCCGGATTTTTCGGTTTCAACACGGATACGGTAGCTCATTGTATACTCATAAACAGTTTCGCCGTCGCTTGTGGTTTTAGTGACATCCGCAAGCTTAAGGTCCCATGAGAAACCATTATTGCTTACCGTAACTCCCGCAGGAAGAGTCTCGCCGAGAGTTCCGTCCTTATATACGCCTACAAGTTCAAAGGGTGATGGAACAGGGTCGGAAACCACCCATTTTCCTCTACTTGATTCTCCGCTTATTTCTTCGATATGTGCCTCTATTGTATCGAAAATAGCTTCAAAGGTAAGGTCATCTGTACCGGTATAGTAGTTATCTTTTCTTGCTTTGCTACCGCCGATTTTGGTACCGAGCCATTTTGCATAGTCACCGTCATCAGTTCCGATAAGGGGTTCATATCTATCAATATGTCCACCGATGAAATCCAAAACGGAGAATTTGTTATTTATATTCGCATGTTTACTATCATCATCAAGGTTCATCTCGTTGGTCATATATCCATCAATGGTCTGACCGCCGATATCTATACCTATGGAGAAAATATTTGTACCCGCAAGTTTTATCTCCTCGGCAGCATGTTCAGCAGCCCATGCAGCGACATCGCTATAACTTGTACCATACTCACATTCGGTTATAGTTCCTGCACCATGAACATGGTAATAATTATGTCCGTCTTTTTTGGTTATTGTTTCATTTGCATTACCGCAGCTTGAATTGGTACAATAATATTTTGAATTTGCATCGCCTACAAATCCATTATAGAAATAGCCGGGCTTTCCAATCTCTTCCAAACCATGTTTGCAGGAGCTTGTGCAACCAAAGTGGCTCATATAAGGGCAGTATCCCTTAATTTCGGTAGTGCTGTTATAATTTTCGATATGGGACATATTGTATACCCAATCGGATTCGGTGCCATAGCTGCTATTATATTTTGCATCTCTATACGAATAGGTTGTAGGGAAACCATCGGTTGCAAGGATTATAAATCTATTCATTGCTTCCGATTTTTCAAGAAGATTTTGTGCAAGAACAAGTCCCGCTTCGATATTCGTAAATCTGTTATGGCTTGTTCCATAGCTTTCTTCTATGATAGCAGTTTTTATGCTTTCAAAAACTCCGTTTTTGCCGGTAAGTTCGGTACTATATGTTTCCGAATAGTCTTTGAGTGCAGCAGAAGTTTTAGCGTTTGTATTAAAGGTAACTACCGCAAATTCCCTTTTCGCTTCGCTTCTTCCTGCATAATAGCCTTCGATGAATGCGCTTACAGCCTCGATTGTTTTTTCGATTCTGCGAGCCTCTTCATCTCCGAATTTTTCTGCCATTGTGTTTGAGGCATCCAGAACAAGAACTATTGCCGTACCATCATATATTTTCGATACTTCTCTCTTTGTTTTTACCTTGAGGGTAATATCGAGATAGTTCTCAATTCCGGTTGGTGTAAGAGTTTTACTTATTTCAATGGGGTCGGAGTCGATATCATTGACCGTTCCTCCCTCATTAACGATCTGTGCAGTCTTTTGCTCATCTGCTGTTGCCGCAAAAACAGTAAATGATGGTAAAAGCATGGTTATTGCCAAAAGCACAGCTGTTACTTTCTTTAGTATTCTCTTCATCTGTTCTCTCCTTTCACAAACCTGAATTATAAAAATCGAAACGCTTTAGCGATTTAGTGTACTAAGGTGGTCATTCAACCAACTTTAGTTACTAAATCACTTACATTTCAATATTTTATCACTTGAATTATAGCACCGTTCTTGCTAAATTTCAATCGAAAATTGTTTTATTCAACTGCTTTTTTTACTTTTATTTGTACCAAAAATGTCCCATCTATGGAAAAATAGCAAAAACCGTCACTTTTTTAAAAGAATAACGGTTTTTGCCATTATATTTCGCATTATTTTTTGAGGAAATTTATACTCTGTACAACTACTGCAGGAACGATTGCGAAGAATATTACAGCACCGATTGACCTTGCAGAAAGGGTTTCAGCCATAAAGAATACTCCTATTTCGGGAATTGCCAAAACTATTGCTAAAAGCACTGCTCCGAAAGCGAATGCTCCCACAAGATATTTGTTCGGTTTTTCTTTCAAGACAGCAATATGTCCGAAAGAATGGAAAAGTCTTGCAAGGGTAAGAGTTGCAAATGCGACTGTTGAGGATTCACCGCAAAGGTGATATGCAAACATTGTGCAGACAGCCATTAAACCGCCCTCTATTAAAATTCTGAGGCTTAATTCTTTATCTAAAATTGATTTTTTCGGGTCACGGGGTTTTCTGTGCATAAGATTCTGTCTCGGTTTATCCATTCCGATTGCTATTGCCGGAAGAGAGTCTGTGAGCAGATTCATAAATAAAAGGTGTACTGCCTCAAAGGGTGCTGCTAAACCTGCAAACGCAGCATAGAGTACCGAAAGGATTCCCGCCATATTTCCCGAAAGGAGAAATGCGATGGAGTTTTTGATATTTTCGTAAACGGCTCTGCCATTTTCAACTGCGTGAACAATTGTTGCAAAGTTGTCATCCGCCAAAATCATACTTGCGGCATCCTTAGATACCTCTGTACCGGTTATCCCCATTGCAACACCGATATCGGCTTTTTTAAGTGCAGGAGCATCGTTTACACCGTCACCCGTCATTGCTACAACATTTCCACGGCGCTGCCATGCTTCTACGATTCTGATTTTATGCTCGGGTTTTACCCTTGCGTAAACGGATATTTTCGGAAGTATTTCATCGAGTTTATCATCACTTATTTCATCAAGCTCTGCGCCCTCAAGTGCCATATCGTGCTCATGGAAAATTCCGATTTGCTTTGCTATTGCTGTAGCGGTAATTTTATGGTCACCGGTTATCATTACGGTTTTTATACCTGCTTTTTTAGCTTCCGCAACCGCTTCTGCGCTTTCCTCTCTTGCAGGGTCAGCCATTGCCACAAGTCCACTGAAAATGAGGTCGTTTTCGTCCTCTATGCTTATAATATCTTTATTCATATATTTATAAGCAAAAGCAATTACTCTAAGACCCTCGGAGGCGAATTTTGCGTTTTCGTGCTTTGCGTTTTCACTGTAACCGCTTGAGCATCTTTTGAATATTTCATCAGGAGCGCCTTTTGTAATCATAACATTTTTATCGGCTATTTTACAAAGGACGCTCATCATCTTTCTATCGGAATCAAATGCAACTTCGGATATTCTTCTGTGCACATCTCTTACAAGGTGCTCATCCATTCCGAGCGCATCGGTCAGCTTTATCATTGCAATTTCGGTGGGATCACCTATATCGGTATCATCGGTAACTGCATCTGTGCAAAGTATAAGCTGTTTTGCAAGGGTTCTATACTCATTGCCGTTTGCTATTACATCTTTTGCATCGACGGTTTTTTCATCGTAAAAAACCTTCTGTATCTCCATTTTGTTCTGAGTAAGGGTACCGGTTTTATCCGAGCATATTACCGAAACGCATCCGAGGCTTTCCACCGCTTTTAAATCCTTTATAATAGCGTTTCTTTTTGCCATTTTTTGAGTACCGAGTGCAAGTACTATCGTTACAATGGAGGAAAGCGCTTCCGGAATTGCAGCTACCGCCAAAGCAATTGCAAACAAAAGCGCATCAACCGATTCCATTCCCGAACGGAAAATCGAAAGTGCATATACAAGTGCGCAAAGAACAATTATTGCAATTGCAAGCTTTTTTGAAAAATCATCAAGGCTTTTTTGAAGAGGGGTTTTTCTTGCCTTTGTTTTATTCATAAGCTCCGCAATTTTTCCAATTTCGGTATTCATTCCCGTTGCGGTTACCTTAAATTCCGCTCTGCCATAGGTTACAAGGCTTCCAGAATATACCTTTTCGCCCTGCTCTTTATCAACGGGAACGCTTTCGCCCGTAAGGACGCTTTCGTTTACCTTGAGCGAATAGTTTTCGACAATTTCTCCATCCGCAGGTACCATATCTCCTGCCTCAAGCACTGCAATATCGCCGCATACTATTTCCTCTGAGGGCAGAAGTACCACTGCACCATCTCTGTAAACCTTTGATATGGGCGCACTCATTGCCTTTAAGCTTGCAAGACTTTTTTCGGCTTTAATATGCTGCCATGTTCCGAGCACTGCGTTGAGCACGAGCACCGCAAGAATAACAATTGCGCTTTCGGTGTTTCCGCTAAAACCGGAAACCACTGCCGCTGCGATTAAAATAAACACAAGCAGATCTTTAAATTGGCTGATAAAAACCTCTAAAACCGTTCTGCTTTTTTCTTCCGCAAGTACATTTCTGCCCTGCTCCTGCAATTTCTTTTTTGCTTCTTCCGAAGTAAAGCCTTTCATATCGTCCTCCTGAAATTGTAATAAAAAAAGACTTTCCAAGCAAATGCTCGGAAAGTCTTGTAACCATTTTAGGCCCATATCACCAGATGCGTTGCACCGGTTGTTGATGATATGGTTAAACTACTCCCTTTCGGATATTCATATTATATTCTTCCCTTTTGGTTTTGTCAAGGAATTTATTTTAAGGTTTTTCATTTTAAAAATCATTCTTGCTTTGAGGAAAACATCTTCAAAATTACCTTCTGCTCATCTTCCGACAGAGAACGAAATATGTTAAGCCATTTCATTTCTTTATCTGTTAAGCCATCGCTTTTAGCGGTGGCTTTTTCTTTTATGTCGGTTTTTCCGTGCAAATAATCTGTTGTGGTATTAAGAATGTTGGCAGCTTTTTCAATTATGTTTTCGGGAATGACATTTTTTGCTTTTGCTTGTCTGAAATACGCTTCATTAACTCCTATTTGTTGGCATAAAAAACCAATTTTGATGCCTTGTTCTTTTGCCAAAAAGTAAATTCTGTCTATTTCTACCATAAAAAACTCCCCAAAATTGTTCAAAAAGCAGAAACTACCGAAATCCGTAATTTTGTATTGAAAACTACGAAAATGCGTAGTATAATACACTTGCAAGGTTAAAAAGTTGAACGAAAACAGACCACTAAACAAGTAAATAGTAGTCAAATATCTCACGTTTCTTGAGAAGAAATATACCACGATTGCTACGCTTTTTCAACTGATTTTATTAAAATTCTTAAAAAGAGCCGATTTTTGACTAAGAAATGTTTAGGTGAAATTATAAAACAGAAAGGATAATGATAAATGAACCCGAAAGCACTTGTCGCAATTACCGAAAAGAAAAAAGTATTTTTTAACCTCAAAGATGCCGATGTTGCAAGGCTTTGCTGTATGAGTACAGCGACTTATTCAAGGAGAAGAACACATCCTTTTATGTTCACTCTTGGTGAGGTCAACAACATTATGAAAGTTTTGAAATTTACCGATGACGAGAAAAAGGAAGTGTTCTTATAAAAGTTTTTAAGTTTTCGGCAGCATATAGTGTACTTTTTTATATATAAAAAAACGCATCTGCAAAAGCAGATGCGTTTTTATGGTTGCCCCACGAGGATTTGAACCCCGACAAACAGAGTCAGAGTCTGCCGTGCTACCGTTACACAATAGGGCAATAACCAAAGTGCTTTATTATTATAATCATATTCCGCTGATTTGTCAATAGGGTTTTAAAAGATTTTTCAAAATTTTTCTTTCCATATCGACAAAAGCATTTCTTTGTATTATAATCTGATTATTGTAAATAATAAATAAAACGGAGGTGCAAATATGTCTGCTGTACATTTTTCTTCTGATGAATTCAATAAAACCATTTCCGAAGGCCCTGCCATTGTTGATTTTTGGGCAACCTGGTGTGGCCCTTGCAAAATGCTCGGCCCGGTTATTGATCAAATTGCCGATGAGCTTGAAGGTAAAATTCCCGTAGGCAAGCTTGATGTAGACGAATGTCGTGAAATTGCAATGGAATACGGCGTTATGTCCATCCCCACCGTTATATATTTCAAAAACGGTGTTGAGCTGAAGCGTTTTGTCGGTGTTCAAACAAAGGACAAACTTCTTGAAGAAGCAAAAGAGCTTGAATAATAAAAAAGGTGCGAATTTTCGCACCTTTTTTTATTCCTCTGCTTCAGCTAAAAGCTTTTCACGATAAGCCTTTGCTGCCTGTTCGGTTTTATTTTCACCGAATTCATAGTAAACCCTGCCCTTTAGCGTATCGGGCAAATACTGCTGTTTTACATAGTGATTTTTATAGTTATGAGCATATTTATATTGCGGCGGTCTATGGCCACCCTCGGATTTCGGATGTACATTCACAAGATGCTCGGGGACTTCTCCCGAAAGTCCGTTACGCACATCTTCAAGTGCTTTATCTATTGCCATAATTCCGCTGTTTGATTTAGGCGCTGTGCAAAGGAGGATAACCGCATCCGCAAGGGGAAGCTGTGCCTCCGGAAGTCCAAGCTGAAGTGCCGTATCAACGCAGGCTTTAACTATCGGAATTGCCATAGGATATGCAAGGCCGACATCCTCGCAGGCGATTGCTAAAAGCCTTCTACAGGGGGAAATTATATCGCCTGCATCTATAAATCTTGCAAGATAATGCAGCGCCGCATTTTCATCGGAACCTCTTACGGATTTATGAAATGCGGAAAGAATCTCGAAATGATCATCGCCGTTTTTATCGTAGCGATTTGAACTTCTTTGAGCAGCAAGATGAGCATCTTCGAGCAAAAGCAATCTTCTTCCGTGCTCATCGAGCTTTGAACCTAACCAACAGGCCTCTAACGCATTGAGCGCTTTTCGTGCATCGCCCGAACAATTACAGGCTATGTGTCGGTAAACTCCGTCCTCGACAATTATTTCAGTACCGTCGTCGTGCTCAAGTTTTGATACCGCACGAGCAAGTGCTTTTTCGATTTCAGACGGTTCGATTGGTTTAAATTCAAAAACCGTACTGCGGCTTAAAATCGCATTATAAACATAAAAATACGGGTTTTCGGTGGTTGATGCAATAAGAGTTATTCTACCGTCCTCTATAAATTCAAGCAAGGTCTGCTGCTGCTTTTTGTTGAGATACTGTATCTCATCGAGATAC
>CAZEKU010000058.1:0-7470 GCA_964512935.1 uncultured Oscillospiraceae bacterium
ACACTAATAAAAACAGGATTCAATACCGAGAGATAATACCAAATCGGAATGTATGTAGGAACATCACTGCCACCGATTACAGTTACACTTGTGGATACGGACGCATCTCCTATATTTTTCATATAATATATTGAGCCGAAGAAAAGTAAATACCTAATCAGTGAAATCACCGAAACAATTAAAACTGCTGTGAACACAACTCTCCAAATTTTACGACGATGTTCAATCTGTTTAGAATACTGCTCGTTTAATATTTCCAATTTAGCCACCAGCGTTTTGGTAAAATCCGGTTCCTCGGATATGGGGATTTCCTCTCCAAGTAAAACATTAACGGTGGTATCAAGAACCTTTGCAATTTGAATTACCGTTTCGGCATCGGGAACCGATAAACCTTTCTCCCATTTTGAAACGGTCTGACGAACCACATTCAATTTGATTGCCAGTTCCTCCTGAGATAAGCCTTTAGCTTTTCTAAGTGCTTTGATGTTTTTGTTAAGCATGATTATCCCTCCTTTGAATGTGATTATTCTATTACTAAAGCCCGTTGCGTTCAAGCAACCGATGTTAACATCCACTTCAAACTGAATTATATACTATCATAAGTTAGTTACATATACAAGAACAGCCACAACAGATCAAACTGCTGTGGCTGTTAACTGTTTTATTGCGACCGACCATCACCGAAAGGTCTTTTATTTTTAATCAACAATAGTTGCGGCAAGAAGCTCATCAACGCTTTCTCTTTCCTCAAGATTGCGGAGGAAATCAATAATTCTGTGGAGCTTTTCGTCCGAAAGAGGAATTTCATCTTTCATTGCAAGAGTATGCTCAACTTCTTCCTCATAGGAATAGCTGTAATAATCCGGAGTTATTATCATAGGACGCTTATAAACGGTGCCGTCCTCCATAGTTATGGTTACTATTGAGCAAAGTGAACCGAGTTCGGGATTTGCCTCAACCTGAACCTTTTTGAGAAGTTCATTAGTTGCAGGGTCGTCAAGATTTGTCATATCACCGAATGTGCAGCGGTTATAGTTGAGACAAACGGAAACGCAGAATGGGGTGCTGTTATAGCACTGTGCCATATTGACATAGGGACCCCAGAATTTGCCGCCGGGATAGCTTACATCATAATCATTACCTTCCACAAGGACGGATTTGATTTTAGAAACATCAATAGGGCCCTGTTCTTCAATAAGAGCAAGGGTATTTATAATATGAGTCTGATTGAGCTGACAGGCAGGATAGGTTTTAACGGTGCAATTCATGGTTTCCCAAACCTTACCGAGGTTTCCGAGAACTTTTTCGGAATCCGCTTCGCAGCCGCAGTAAAGCTTAAAGTAGCCTCGGGGATATTCCATTGCTTCGGGGTTGCCAACAGCACCTGCTTTTGCAAGCTGTGCGGCAAGAAGTCCGTTTCTTGCGGCAATACCGGGCTCCATTCTGCCTTCAAGTCCTGAAAGAGGGCAGAGCGGGCCGCTTGTGCTTGCATGAGCAAATCCATATGCGTTTACAAGCTCTTCTTCGGTAAGACCGAGCATAAGTCCTGCTACGGTGGTTGCACCGATAATTCCGTACATAGGAGTAGGACGGAAACCGTTTGCGGTACTTACTGCGGTATAGTCTTTGCAGAGAGCGCAGGTAACTTCATAGGCTGCAACAAGTGCGGTTATAAGCTCTTTACCGGTTTTGTGAAGATTTTCGGCAAGGGCAATTCCGAGAGGATTGCAGACGGTTCCTATATGAGTTGTTCCGTGAGAGTCCTCCTGAATTCGGGAATGGAACATAACGCTTGTTGCGAAAGCAACATCGCCGACACTTGCTTTATAACCGTCACCCATCATCGTTGCTTCGGGATTAAGGGTATCCGAAAGGGTATGAATGGCTTTTTTTGCAATAAGGCTGTTGGTAAGTTCAAATCCGGAAAGTCCTATGCCTATTGCATGGAGAAGAATAGCTTTCATTTTCTCTCTTACTTCAACAGGAATGTCTTCGTATTTGAGATTAACAGCAAAATGTGCAAAAGACTGAGTAATAGTCATCTGTATTCCTCCGTTTATATTATTTGAGCACAGCTTTAAAAAGCTGTGCTCATTTTGTTTATATCAGCAGCAAAGTGCAACAAGATCTCTGATGTCTTCAACATCTTCGAGATGGAGGCACATATCAATAAGCTTATTGACATTTTCTTCGGAAATAGGTTTGCGTGCGTGGCTGCAGCAGTCACGGAATTTTGCAACGATATCATCGTCGGTAACAGGGTTAGTGGGGCTACCGAGGGGATCGGTGACTTTCTGATAGAAGGAACGACCATCGTTGAGCTCAATGGTGATTTTGGAGAAGTCAACACCGGTGGTTTCTTTTACAAGCTCTTCGTCCTGATACCATTCGATTTTTTCGCACATTGCAAGAACTTCAGGATCATGAAGACCTTCGTCGGTGAAGTTTGCAAGTGTTACCCAACCGTGAACAAGTGCGTTAGCAAGAGAGAAAGGAATGGAATAACGACCGTCAACTGCAATTTGAGGAGTATAGCGCATTTCTCTGGGCTGGCAGAGGTTAGGTCCCTGAAGACCAACACCGATAACAACTTTTTTGATATCTTTACCGGTGAAGTTGTGCTCTTTCATCATATCAAGAGCACCGCCGATGAAACCATGAGTTACACGGCAGCAGGACCAAAGTTTAAAGGTAGGCTCATCGCACCACCATTTGCTGTTTTCATCAACATCAAGAACGCTGTAATCAATGGGGCCTTTTCCTTCAAAATACTGATTAAAGAGTGCGTTTTCGCCCTCAAAGATATTTTTAGGGCCGCGGATTCCACGTTTTGCAAGCTGAGCGGAGAATACACCGTGTTTCTGTGCAAAGCACTGATAAAGCTCACGAAGATCGTTGCCGCCCTCTTTAAGAACCTGTGCGGTACCGCTTGTCTGCTGAAGCATAATACCAAGGCAGTTTACCATTTCTTCATCGTTGAGGCCGAGAGCTTTACCTGCGGAAACTGCTGCGCCCCAAGCTGCTTTAAGCTGCGGGCCAAGCCAACCCATACCTGCAAGGCAGGTTGTGCAGGAAAAACCGAGGCGTACAACCATATCAACACCGGCTACGAAGGATTCGATAAGCTCTTTACCGGATGCACCTTTTGCTTCACAGCAGGCAAGTGCTGCAGGAAGGCAGGATGCTGCAGAGTGAACAACGCTTGCGTCAACTGCATCGTCATAGTCAAGGGTGTGTGCAATACCGCCGTTTGCGGTTGCAGCGGTTTCAACGGGATATTTGCCTTCGTAACCGAGGATATGAGCCTCCTCTTTACCGCCTTGTTCAATCATCATATCAACAACATCAAGGCATTTAAAGCCAAGGGTTGAACCTGCAAGCATAACGCCGATGGTATCCATAATGGACTGTTTTGCACGTTTTGCCTCAAGTTCGGTAAGGTCCTCATACTTAAGCGCTACGGCACGTTTTGCCATTTTAATTGCGCTGTCAACTTTTTCCATAGTTACAAACCTCTTTCTTAATAATTTTATATTTGTTCGGATTTCACCGATAGTGCCATTTTTTTGCCGAGTTCAAATGCGTTTTTACAGTCTATCGGAAACTGCTTTTCACGCCATTCTGCCTTTGCATTTACATCCCAAAGGTCGGCAACGTATTTGTCATAATCGGAATACTGATATGTAAAATAAGCGCTTATAATCTCCGGTTCATATCCGAAAGTGCGTTTTACCGTACTTTCAAGAGGAGAAAGTAAGCTGCGGTAACCGAGCTTTTCGGAATTTTCCTCGGCTACATTCATTGTATAAATAAAAGCGGTTCTTATATTTTTTGGAGCAATTGTTCTTTTGCCTGTTTTTTGAAAAGAGGTAAAAGGATAAAGAAATCTCTCCAAAAAACTCCGCAGTTCTCCGGTAATTCCGGAATAATAAATCGGAGAACCGAAAACTATGATATCCGCATCTGCCATGCGATTGAGAAGTTCGGTTATACCGTCCCTTTGAGCGCATTTGCCATAAAATTTTCCGTCTTTTAGCTTACAGGCTCCGCAACCACGACAACCTTTATAGTCAAAATCGTAGATATCTATTTTTTCGGTTTCGATTTTTTCGGAAACAGAAGCTGCGCCCTCAAGAAAATTCTCAAGAAGCTTTGCTGTGTTTTGAGTTTTTCTCGGACTTCCGTTTATTGCAAAAATTTTCATTTCACATTTCCTTTCTTTAAGGACTGCTCAAGGGGCCTGTTCGCGGCAAGGCCCCTTCAACAATCCCAAAAACAGAAAAGGGGTATGGTATGGAAACTCTTACTCAAATAATCAGAAAGGCATAAACATACCGGCGTCAACGGTAATAGCCTGACCTGTTACCGCAGAGGACATATCACTTCCGAGATAGAGGCAAGCATTTGCAATCTGTTCGGGAGCAACGTTGAGATCTTCGGTACGGTTTACATATTTGTCGGTGAATTTGCTCATAGGAGTTCTTGTTTCAGCTGCCATTGAATTTTTTACGGATTTTGCCATAGGAGTTTCAACATGACCGGGGCAAACACAGTTTGCACGGACATGTGCCTCTGCTCCACGGAAAGCAACGTTTCTTGTAAGACCGATTACACCCGCTTTAGAGGTTACATATGCGGCACCGCTTGCGCAGCGAAGTCCCATTGCGGAAGAAACTGTGATAATAGAACCGCTTTTCTTTTCAAGCATGTGTTTAAGAGCAAGGCGGATATAATACATCGGGCCTGTGAGGTTGATGTCCATCATTCTGTCCCAAAGAGCGTTGTCGGTGTCTTCAAGAGACCATCTTGCCGCAATACCTGCATTATTGATCATAACATCAACGCCGCCGAAGGTATCAATTGCAAGGTTAAATGCTTTTTCAGCATCTGCTTCAACGGAAGAGTCTGCAACAACGCCGAGACCATTTCCTTTGTATCCAAGAGCTTTAATTTCCTCAGTGGTTTTATCAATAGTTTCCTGGAAAAGGTCGGTGAAAACAACATTTGCGCCTTCACGAACATAGGCTTCAACAATGGAACGGCCGATTCCCGCTCCGCCACCGGTTACAATAGCGGTTTTGCCTTCAAGAAGAAGTTCTTTCATTATATAGTTCCTCCTTAGATAGCGCTTTCCGGGAAGAAAAACGCATTTCAAATTCTTACATTGTTAAGAATACTACACTTGAGTTTTCGGTACAATTCATAAAATTCATTAAAAATAGTTAAAAATCGACTATTTACCCGCTGTTTTAAGCTATATCGTGAAATTTTGCGATATCCGGTATGTTTATTATTTAACTTTGTTATGAAATTCACATATTTCTGCGTTTTTTAGCAAAAATGGAAAATTTGCAGTGGAAATAGTTCAAAAAGTACTATTTAATAGAAAAATACCGCATTTGAATAAATAACTTTCGGGGTATATAATCAAATTCGTTGAAATTGTTAAACATTTAGCAAAATGGTTTCGCAGTTATGCGGCCAAATTCAATAATGTATAAAGGAGAATAACTTTATGAACGAAACTTTGGCGCTTGCTAAGTTTACATCCGAGCTTGATTATGACAAGCTTCCGGAAGAAGTTCAGATTATGGCGCATCGTCTGCTGTTTGATTTTATAGGCAACAGCAGCTATGCAACCAAAACCGAAGTTGCAAAAATAATCACCCGCTTTGCTGAAAAAAACAGTGCAAAAGGTGATTGCCTTATTTTCCCTGATTTTGAAGGAAAATATGAGGCATCTTTTGCGGCACTTGCAAATGGTGTTCTTGGTCATGGCTTTGAACTTGACGATGTACATATGGGAACCTGCCTTCATCCGAATGGTCCCGTAGTCGGTGCAGCTCTTGCAATGGCTCAAGAATGTAAAGTTTCCGGCAAGCGACTTCTTGAAGCAATAATTGCCGGATATGAGGTTGCAATACGAGTTGGTCTTCCGCTCGGTTCAAGTCATCAGGACTGGGGCTATCATGCAACCGCATCTTTCACAGTATTCGGTGCTGCCGCTGCTGCTGCAAAAGTTCTCGGTCTTGATACCGAAAAAACCGCTTGGGCATTTGGACTTTGCGGTTCCTATGCTTCCGGTCTTAAACAGTTTTCAAAGAGCGCATATCCGTCTCTTGTGGAAACCTTACACGCAGGAAAAGCTGCGCAGCAGGGTGTTCAGTGTGCAAAACTTGCCGCTGAGGGATTCAGCGGCCCGCAGGATGTTCTTGAAGGTCCTGTTTTTGGTTATCTTAAAGTTTATCGTGGAAAATGCAGTCCCGAAGAAGTTAAATATGATGAGGTCACAAAGGATCTCGGAAAAGTATTCCGCTGCATTGATATTTCCATTAAACCGAGTTGTAACTGTGCAACAACCCTTACAACCTGTGAATGTATTGAGGAGTTTAAGAAAGATCCCGACTTTATTCCCGAAAACATAGAGAAGGTAATTATCCGTTCCCATCACAACATTATTCAGGGGCATATGGATTATCATCCTAACTCTGTCGGTGCAGCACTTTACAGTACTCCGTTCAGCGTAGCCTTCAACATTCTTTATGACGCAAACGATCCCGAAATTTTCCTTGATGAAAAGC
This sequence comes from uncultured Oscillospiraceae bacterium, assembly GCA_964512935.1. Classification (GTDB taxonomy): domain Bacteria; phylum Bacillota; class Clostridia; order Oscillospirales; family Ruminococcaceae; genus UMGS1668. The sequence goes on from CAZEKU010000058.1 coordinate 6,582, forward strand.
TCAACGAAAACAAGGAGATCCTTGATTTTGCACAGAAAATCACCGCAGAACTTGATGAAGAAGTTGATGCACTTTTCCCGGCACATTTCGGAAATAAAATCGAAGTTTATATGAAGGGCGGAAAAGTCTTTAAAGGATATAAAGTCGATTACCGTGGATCTGCCGAAAATCCTTTTACCTATGAAGAAATTATAGGTAAATTCAGAAACCTTGTTACAAAGGTTTATTCTGCAAAATCTGCTGCAAAGCTTGAGGAAAATCTCAGAAATACAGCTTCTTTTGCAAATGTAAATGAAATTTTTGTCGGTCTTTAATTTGTAATCAATTGTATTTATATAAAGTTGATTAAAATTTATTAGGAGGGTATAATTAAAATGACATCATTCAGAAAAGCTCTTGCTCAAAAACTTCCCTTCCACTATGGTTGGGTTGTAGCAGCAGTCGGTCTTGTACAGATCATCTGCGCTTGCATGTTCAGTAACGGTATCAGTATTCTTCTTTCCGGTATCCGTACCGAACTTGGTTTCTCCGGAACCGAAACAGGTTTTTTCATGACTATTCGTGCACTTTTCGGTTTCCTCGGCGTTCTTGTTATGGACGTTTACTTCAAAAAACTCGGCATTAAAAACGGTATTCTTGTTCTTATGGGACTCGGTGCCGGTGCAATGGGAATCTTCTCCGTTGCAGGAACAACCTCATTCCTTTATTACATTGCAATGGCAATGGGCGGACTTGTTTTCGGTCTTGGTATGATGGCTTCCATTTCCATTCTTATGAAAAGATGGTTCAATAAAAACCTTGCAACCGCTCTTGGTATCTGCTCCTGCGGTACAGGTTTCAGCTCCATGATTTTCAGCCCGATTCTTCAATCCATTATCACCAACAAAGG
>CAZEKU010000059.1:0-7463 GCA_964512935.1 uncultured Oscillospiraceae bacterium
GGAAGCGGAAAGACTTAGGCTTTCTTTGGAAGATTCAAAGCGTTTTCCGGATGCGGAGAAAATAGTGTTTTTACATTATCCTCCGGTTTATGCTAACGAAATGGTTCCGAATATTATTTCGGTTTTGAAAGAGTATGGCATAAAAAAAGTATACTATGGACATCTTCATGGCGCTTCAAGAAGTCTTGCTAATGAGGGAGAATACATGGGTATTGATTTTAAACTTATTTCAGCAGATCATCTTGGCTTTAAATTTTGGAAAATTAAATAAAAATCATATAACATTTTTATATAAAATAATTGATTTTATTATAAGTGTATGATATAATTTAACAGTTAATGAAAACGTATCTATCAGGAGGAAACAACTTAATGGAACTTAGACAGATTGAAAAAACCGGCACTAATGAGGTTAAGCTTACTATTGCAGTAACCGCAGAAGAGTTCGGACGTGCTGTTGATGCAGCAATCAGAGAAAAAGGAAAAACTCTTACCGTTCACGGATTCCGTAAAGGTAAGGCTCCTAAAGCTCTTATCGAAAAAACCTACGGAAGAGAATTCTTCTACCAGGATGCAGTAAATGAAACCTATGGTGTAGCATATGATATGGCTGTTGCCGAAGCAAAAATTGTTCCCGTTGACCGTGCAGAGATTGCACTTGTTGACTGCTCTGAAGAGGGATATACCCTTACCGCAACCGTAACTGTAAAACCTGAAGTTACTGTAAAAAACTATAAAGGAATCAAAGCAGAAAAGCTTGTTACCGAGGTTTCCGAATCTCAGGTTGATGGTGAACTTGCAAATATGCTTGAAAGAAACGCAAGAATTGTTGAAGTTGAAGACAGACCTGCACAGAATGGTGACCAGGCTGAAATCGACTACGAAGGTTTTAAAGACGGTGTTCCTTTCGAAGGTGGAAAAGGCGAGCATTTCCCGCTTGAACTCGGTTCCGGTCAGTTTATTCCCGGATTTGAAGATCAGGTTTGCGGACATAACGCAGGTGATGAATTTGATGTAAATGTTTCCTTCCCGGAAGATTATCCTGCAGAAGAACTCAAAGGTGCTCCTGTAGTATTTAAATGCAAACTCCACAGTATTAAAGCTAAAGATATGCCTGTTGCAGATGATGAATTTGCAAAAGATGTAAGTGAATTCGATACCATCGAAGAGCTTAAAGCAGATATCAAAGCAAAACTTCAGGAAAAAGCTGATGCAGCTTCCGAAGCAGAGCTTGAAGAAAAACTCGTTGATGCAATTCTTGAAAATATGGAAGCTGAAATTCCCGAATGTATGTATGAAGCAAGAATGGAAGATATCGCAGCAGATTTCGAGAATAGACTTGCAAGAACCGCAGGACTTACTCTTGATGAATACATCAAATATACCGGTGCAGACAAAGAAACCTTCTTTGCAGGATTTAAACCCCAGGCAGAGCGCCAGGTAAAAATCCGTCTTGCTCTTGAAGAAATCGCAAAACTCGAAAAGCTTGAAATGACCGAAGAGGAAATGAACGAAGAGTTCAAAAAGCTTGCAGAACGTTACGAAATGAAAGAAGAGCAGGTAAGAAAAATTGTTCCTGCAGATGAGCTTGCACTTGACCTTTGCGTAGAAAAAGCAATTAAACTTGTTCGTGATGCTGCAAAGATCACTGAGGTTTCTGCTGCTGATGCTGCAAAAGAAGAAGCTCCTAAGAAAAAACGCACCACTAAGAAAAAGACCGAAGAAGCTCCCGTAGAAGAAGGCGAGGAAGCTCCTAAGAAAAAACGCACTACTAAGAAAAAAGTTGAGGAAGAGCCCGCTGTTGAAGGCGAAGAAGCTCCTAAGAAAAAGGCTACTCGCAAAAAGAAAACCGAAGAAATCGACCCTTCCATTGACTAAGTAAGCGGAACAGTTTCCAGAGAAACTGCAATATAATTTATCTTTGTATTGGAGGATCTCCGGATTTATTTCCGGAGGTCCTTTATATAAATAATGACTAATTTTGACGAAATTTGTTAATACCCGAAAGGAGTGATACCATAATGAGTTTGGTACCTATGGTCGTTGAACAGACTAACCGAGGAGAACGTTCTTATGATATTTTTTCACGCCTCCTTAATGACAGAATTATCATGCTTTGTGATGAAGTAAACGATACTACCGCAAGCCTTGTTGTAGCACAGCTTCTTTATCTTGAAGGTCAAGACCCTGATAAAGATATAAGCCTTTATATCAATAGCCCCGGCGGTTCTATTACTGCGGGCATGGCGATTTATGATACAATGAATTATATCAAATGTGATGTATCGACAATTTGTGTGGGAATGGCAGCCTCCATGGGCGCATTTTTGCTCAGTTCCGGAGCAAAGGGTAAGCGCTTTGCTCTTCCTAACAGCGAAATTATGATTCACCAGCCTCTCGGCGGAATGCAGGGTCAGGCTTCGGATATAAAAATACATGCCGACCGTATTATTGCAATAAGAGAAAGACTTAATAAAATTCTTTCCGAACAGACAGGTCAGCCTCTTGAAATTATCAATAAAGATACCGATAGAGATAATTTTATGACTGCAGAGCAAGCTAAAGAGTATGGCTTAATTGATAATGTACTTGACCACAGAGAATAAATTGGAGGCTTTTTACTATGGCCAATAAAGATGATCACAAAATACGCTGCTCGTTCTGCGGAAAACCGCAGGATATGGTATATAAACTTATAACCGGTCCGGGTGTATGTATTTGTGATGAATGTGTCGAACTTTGCAATTCTATCCTTTATGATGAGGAAGAATTAGATCCGCTTGAAAAAACTAAGCGCAAAAAGCAAGCTAAGGATAAGGCAGTTATAGATCCTAAAACTCTCCTTAAACCTGCTGAGCTGAAAGCTATTCTTGATGATTATGTTATAGGTCAGGATGATGCAAAAACCACCCTTTGTGTTGCAGTCTATAACCACTACAAACGTATTTTGAGCAAGCTTGATACAGATGATGTAGAGCTTCAAAAAAGTAACGTATTGATTCTCGGTCCTACCGGAACAGGAAAAACGCTCCTTGCACAAACCCTTGCAAAAGTGCTTGGAGTTCCTTTTGCAATAGCTGATGCAACAACGATTACCGAAGCCGGATATGTAGGCGAAGATGCAGAAAATGTTCTGCTTAGACTTATTCAAGCTGCGGATTTTGATGTAGATGCGGCTCAGCGTGGAATTATCTATGTTGATGAAATAGATAAAATTACCAGGAAATCCGAAAATCCATCCATAACAAGGGATGTTGGTGGAGAAGGTGTACAGCAAGCACTTCTTAAAATGCTTGAAGGTACAGTATCAAATGTTCCACCACAAGGCGGAAGAAAACATCCTCAGCAGGAGTTTATCCAAATAGATACGACTAATATTCTTTTCATTTGCGGAGGTTCCTTTGACGGAATTGAATCAATTATCGAAAAGAGAATGGCAAGTTCCGCAATGGGATTCGGAGCAACGGTGCTCAGCCAAAAATCCAAGGAAACTAAAGATCTTCTTAAAAAAGTTACACCTCATGATCTTGTTAAATTTGGAATTATACCCGAAATGGTTGGCAGACTTCCGGTAATAACCGCACTTGAAAGTTTGGATAAGCCTGCTCTTGTAAGAATTCTTACAGAACCGAAAAATAGCCTTGTAAAACAATACAAAAAACTTTTCAGCCTTGATGGAATAAATCTTCAGTTTACAGATGGTGCACTTGAAGCTATTGCACAAAAGGCTATAGACAGAAAAACCGGGGCAAGAGGACTTCGTTCTATCATGGAGGAAACACTCGGAAAGCTTATGTTTGAGCTTCCTTCTGATGAAACAGCAGAGGCTGTTGTAATAGGTGAAGCTTGTGTTACAGAAGGCGCTGCACCGGTTATTGAACATAACCCGCTTAAAAAGAATGTTCCGCTGGAAATAGCAGCGGGATCGGAGATATAATTTAGTTATAAAGCGGCAGTCGTTTTATATGACTGCCGTTTCCGATATTTTAATACCGGAGGTGAATATATGACAGAAAAAAAGCAACCGGCAGAAATTGTTACTATGCCGATGATAGCAATGCGAGGAATTGTTCTTTTTCCAAACACAATAATGCATTTTGATGTTGGTAGAAAAAAATCCGTCGCAGCACTTGAAGAAGCAATGAAAAACAGTCAAGAGGTATTTCTTGCTTCTCAAATCAATATCGAAGAAGACGATATAAAGCTTGATAATGTAAACAAAGTCGGTATTGTAGCCGAAATAAGACAGGTGCTCAAAAATAACGGCGGAACAACAAGAATACTTGTTGAAGGAAAATATCGTGCTAAGATCGTTGATATAGTAAGTGAGGAGCCTTTTTTAATTGCGGATATTCAGGAATTTCCGCTTAAAGAACTCAGACCTAAACGCTCTGTTTTGTGCGATGCTCTTATGCGTACAGTAAAGGATCTTTTTAATGAGTATACATACCTTGTTCCTAAAATGTCAAAAGAGCTGATTTTAAAAGCTTTTAGCATTGATGATCCTATACAGCTTGGAGAATTTCTTGCCGGAAATTTAAATATAGATATCGAAGATAAACAGGCGATACTTGAAGAATCTAATTATGTAAAACGCCTTGAAATGCTTGCAAGTGTTCTTGAAAAAGAAAATAATATCCTTGGAGTTGAAAAGGATATATATGAAAAAGTAAAAGAACAGGTTGATCAAAATCAGCGTGAGTACTATCTTCGTGAACAGCTAAAAGCTATAACCGAGGAACTCGGTGATGGTGAAAATATTCAAGATGAAGTTGATTCATATAAGAAAAAAATAGCAGCAATCGAGGTTGAGGGCGAAGTAAAGAATAAGCTTTTAGAAGAGGCTTCAAAGCTCTCAAAAATGCCTTTCAATAGTCAAGAAGCAAGTGTTATAAGAGGATATCTTGATACTTGTCTTGCACTTCCTTGGAATATTAAAACCGAAGAAAAAATAGATATTGCAAAAGCTAAAAAACAGCTTGATAAAAACCATTATGGACTTGAAAAAGTTAAAGAACGTATACTTGAGCTTCTTGCAGTAAGAAAGCTTGAACCTAATATAAAAGGTCAAATTATCTGTCTTGTGGGTCCTCCCGGAGTTGGTAAAACATCTATTGCAAGGGATATTGCATCTGCAATGGGAAGAAAATATACCAGGATATCGCTTGGTGGTATAAAGGATGAGTCTGACATTCGTGGACATAGAAAGACCTATGTTGGAGCAATGCCCGGACGCATAATGAATGCCGTTAAGCTTGCGGGAAGTAAAAATGCCTTAATTTTGCTTGATGAAATCGACAAAATGGGAAATGATTTTCGAGGTGATCCGGCATCGGCAATGCTTGAAGTTTTAGATCCGGAACAGAATATTGCTTTCAGAGATCATTATATAGAACTTCCGTTTGACCTTTCGGATATTCTTTTTATAACAACCGCAAATGACCCCAGTACAATTCCGGGGCCACTTTACGACCGTATGGAAATTATAGAGCTTAGCTCCTACACAAGAGAAGAAAAATTTCAAATAGCAAAAAAACATCTTGTAAAAAAGGAAGTAAAGCGTCACGGTTTAAGTTCAAAAAATATATCCATAGGCGATAGTGCAATTTATGCCATAATAGATTCTTACACAAGAGAAGCAGGCGTTCGTAATCTTGAAAGAACTATTGGAAGTCTTTGCAGAAAAGCTGCAAAGAAAATTGTAAGCGGAGAAGCTGAAAAGGTAAAAATAAGCGATGCAAATATAACAGATTTTCTCGGAACTAAAAAATTCCGTCCGGAAACCATTGAAAATAATGATACTGTCGGACTTGTAAATGGCCTTGCGTGGACATCCGTAGGTGGAGATATGCTTCAGGTAGAAGTTGCAGTACTTGATGGAAACGGAAAAATCGAACTAACGGGAAATCTTGGCGATGTAATGAAAGAATCCGCTAAAACAGCAATAAGTTATGTGCGTTCCTGTACTGAAAAATATGGAATAGAACATGACTTTTATAAAACAAAGGACATTCATATTCATGTCCCGGAGGGTGCTGTTCCTAAAGATGGACCGTCTGCAGGCGTAACGCTTACAACAGCTATTGTTTCTGCACTTTCAGGTATTCCCGTTAGAAGAGATGTTGCCATGACAGGTGAGGTAACTCTTAGAGGCCGAGTCCTTGCGATAGGTGGACTTAGAGAAAAAACTATGGCTGCATATAGGGCAGGTGTTAAAACTGTTCTTATACCGGAGGACAATGTTCCAGACCTTGAGGATATTGATCCTGTGGTGAAAAAGGCAATAACATTTGTTCCGGCGAAGGAAGTCGAGACTGTGTTGGAAACAGCACTTGTTAAACCAACAAATGTTGATGTGAAGCGAATAAGCTTTACAAGTGAAGTTCAGGTAATAAATCTTGAAAATGAGATCGAACCTGTCAGTGTTCAATAAAAGGAGAGCCTATGAATTACAATCACGCAGTATTTGAAGCTGCATATGGTACATCTAAACAGCTTCCTAAAGCAGATCATATAGAATTTGCATTTGCTGGACATTCAAATGTTGGAAAATCGTCACTTATGAATGCAATTTTCGGTCGAAAAGCTCTTGCAAGGGTTTCAAGTCAACCGGGAAAAACAGTTACAGTAAACTTCTATTATTTTTACGGAATAAAATTTGTCGATCTTACCGGATATGGTTATGCTAAGGTTTCTCAAAGTGATAAAAAGCGTTGGGCCGACCTGGTTGAGGGTTACCTTATGAGCGATCGAGATATACGTCTTATTGTTCAGCTTGTTGATAGCCGTCATGCACCAACTAAGGACGATGTTCAGATGATTGATTTCATGATAGACAATGAAGTCCCTTTTATAATTGCTCTTACCAAAAGCGACAAGCTTAATAAAACCGAAAGGAAAAAGAGGGAAGAGGCTTTTCTGACTGAGATTCCATGTTTTGATCAAATCACATCAATTTGGACAAGTACTACGAATTTCGAGGGAATTTCCGAATTAAAAGAAATCTTTGAAGATTTAAGCTGTGATGACGAAGAAGACGAAGAAGACGAAGAAATCGAATAAACAAAAAAGAGCCGAAATTTTTCGGCTCTTTTTATTTCCATTCTATAAATATTATATTTTTAGGTAAAAGCTTATGTAAGAATTTGAGCACGGGAAATATATACTTTCTTGGAATTTTGATGCTCAGATTTTTAAAGCGCAGAAAGCACTCGTGCTCAAAGCAACTCATAGTGCTCAAGTACTTTTCGAAGATTAGCTTTTTTATTGCAATCCATCTCAGAAAGTGGAAGTCGGCAAGGACCAAAATCTTTTTTAAGCATATTTAACGCTTCCTTTGCTGGAATAGGATTAACATCTGAAAAAAGTGCATCAATAAGCGGAATAAGTTTAATTTGCTTTAATGATGACTCTACATATTTACCTTCAAAAAATAGAGAACACAGCTTTTGCATTTCATTGGG
>CAZEKU010000060.1:0-7461 GCA_964512935.1 uncultured Oscillospiraceae bacterium
AAATTGAGGACAGCCTTTTGGGAATCCGTGTGGTACAGTCCTTTGCAAACGAGGATATTGAGCGTAAAAAATTTCAAAAGAGCAATGAAATTTTCCTTGAAATCAAGCGCAAGGCTTATAAATCTCTTGGAAAATTGCACTGCGTAATTCGTCTTTTTGACGGCTGTATGTACATAACCGTTGTTTCCGCAGGCGGAATTTTCCTTATGAACGGAAAGATCAGCGCAGGCGATTATGCTGCATATCTTCTTTATACTACTGTTCTTCTCAATACCGTTTCACGCCTTGCGCAATTTACCGAAACCTTTATGCAGGGATTTACGGGTATCGAGCGTTTCTACGAAATTATGGATGTGGAGCCTGAGATTACCGATTCTCCCGATTCAACACCTATTGAAAATGTTGTGGGCGATATTATCCTTGAAAATGTCACCTTTAAATACAGCGATTCCGATGAGACCGTACTTTCCGGTATCAATCTTCATGTTGAACCCGGCGATAATATCGCACTTGTAGGTCCCTCCGGCGGCGGTAAGACAACTCTTTCAAATCTTATACCGAGATTTTATGATGTTTCCGATGGAAGAATTCTTCTTGACGGGCGTGATATAAAGAGCATTACTCTCTCAAGCCTTCGCAATAACATAGGCGTTGTGCAGCAGGATGTTTATCTTTTCAGCGGAAGTATCTATGAAAATATACTTTACGGAAAGCCCGACGCTACCTACGACGAAGTTGTTGAGGCTGCAAAGCTTGCAGGTGCTCATGAATTCATAAACTCACTTGAGGATGGCTATGACACATATGTGGGCGAAAGAGGCGTTAAGCTCTCCGGCGGACAGAAACAGCGTGTTTCCATTGCAAGGGTATTCCTTAAAAATCCGCCCGTGCTCATCCTTGACGAGGCAACCTCCGCACTTGATAATGAAAGTGAGCGTATGGTGCAAAAAAGTCTTGAACGACTTTCCGAAGGACGCACAGTTTTCACCATTGCACACCGCTTGAGCACCATAAGAAATGCTAAAACCATTTTGGTGCTCAACGACGAGGGCATTGTTGAGCACGGAAGTCACGATGAACTTATGGCAAAGCACGGAGTTTATTATAACCTTCAAATGATGGCTGAAAATTAAATGAAATAAAAAAGGACGGACAGCAAAGCTGTCCGTCCTTTTTTATTTATCTCTAACTCGTTTTATTATAAAATTATCTGTACGGTATCCTATAACATCAAGTTTCCATAATTTCATCTGCCTTATCCTCTCTTGAAAAAAGAGGATCGGCTCACCGAATTTTTTATCGGTACCCTCCTCCATTACACGAAGAAGGCAGGCTTTTTCTTTAACTTCATTTACTCCGCTGTTATTAGGCTCGTAGCAATATTTATATTCACTGTTTATCCAAAGCTTTCCTATTAAAATATCTTCATAGAATATTTTATATTCTTCCAAAACAAATTCCTTCCGAAATCATTATCTGAGGGTTATGTATGCTGCGTATGCTGCATAAATTGCAATGCAAAGCACACCCTCAAGTCTTGTGGTTTTATTTTGAGTTTTGCCGAAAGCATATATTACAAGTGTAACACCGATAAGGATAACAGTATCAATAATAAGCAAATTCGATGCATTTATAGTTGTAAGTGCGGATGCAGATCCCAAAATGAAAAGAATATTGAATATATTTGAACCTACAACATTTCCGAGGGCAAGTCCGCTGTCGCCTTTTTTAGCTGCTACAATTGAGGTAACAAGCTCCGGGAGAGATGTTCCCATTGCAACTATCGTAAGACCGATAAATGTCTCGCTCATACCTATTGCCTCTGCGATAAGAACAGCGTTATCTACTACAAGGTCACCGCCGAAAACAATTGCCACAAGGCCACCTAAGATACAAATAACACTTTTTACAGGGGACATTGCTCTTATATCGTCGCCCTCAATGCGATTTTTCTTTGCAGAGAGAACAAGAAGTGTGATATAAGCTATCATTCCGCAAAGAAGGAGTATACCTTCGATATTGGAAATTTTCATATCGAGCATCATTACAAGCAGCACAACTGCTGCACCGAGGCTCCACCAAATATCCCTTGTGAGAATCACCTTTTCGGTCATCATAGGGCAGATAATTGCTGAAACGCCAACCACTATAAGAAGGTTGAAGATATTAGAGCCTACTACATTGCTGAGTGCGATATCGCTGTTTCCGGAGAAACCTGCTGAAATACTTACAGCGGCTTCCGGTGCACTTGTTCCCATTGCAACTACTGTAAGACCGATTATAACAGACGGTATTTTAAGAAGTTTTGCGACGGAAGAAGCTCCATCTACAAAAAAATCCGCGCCTTTTATAAGCAAAACGAATCCCACAATAAGAAGAACATACATCATCATAAAATAAAAAACCTCCGTTTTTGTAACAGAGGCATAAAAAAAGACCTCTATTACACCCTTTTGTAATAAAAAGTCTTGTTGCTTAATATATTATCCGGCCTTTCGGCGTGATGACGAATAATATAACGCCCCGAAAAATCGGCGCGCCAACTACTCCCTTAATATGAAAATTATCATACCACTTTCATATTTTTTTGTCAAGTCAACTCGAAAAGCGGCACCTTACGGTGCCGCTTTTTTTATTATATTAACCACAATGGGAAAATCCACAATCACAAATGGTGCAGCCGCCCTCATGGCGAAGGAGCTTTCCGCATTCGGGACAATGGAGTTTATCGTCCTCTCCGAGCACGGGTTTATTTGCAGGAGCAGATTTTTTAGGAACAGTTTCCTCCTCCTCGGAGACGAAACCGTTTTTATCGAGCATTTTGCTCATTTTTACAATGGTTCTTGCAATAGCATCCGGGCAGGAGGTACATTTAAGTCCCGGCTGACGAATAGTGCTCGGACATCTTATACCTTTAAGCTGTGCAAGAATTTCGTCCTGAGAAATACCTGCACGAAGTGCTATTGAAACAAGTCTTGCGGTAGCCTCGGACTGGGAAGGGCAGCCGCCGCCTTTTCCTGTACTTGTAAACACTTCGCAAATTCCCTGCTCATCACGATTTACTGTAATGAAAAGGCTTCCGCAGCCTATCTTCATCTTTTCGGTTGCACCCCATGTAAGATTAGGTCTCGGTCTGGGAAGAATTGAATTAGCAGTAGGAATTTCGGGTTTTTCCTCTTCTTTTTTCTGAGCACCGATTGTGAGCACCTGACTGTCACGACTTCCGTCACGATATACCGTTGTACCCTTACAGCCGAGTTTATACGCAAGGACATATGCCTCTTTTACCTCATCACGAGTAGCGCTGTTAGGGAAGTTGATAGTTTTTGAAACAGCGTTATCGGTATAGCGTTGGAAAGCAGCCTGAATTCTGATATGCCATTCTGGGGTTATATCATGGGCACATACGAATACCCTTCTGATATCCTCGGGGATTTCCTCAATATGTGCAAGTGTACCCTCATCCGCAATGCGTTTAATAAGCTCCTCGGAGTATATTCCTCTTTCCTTGAGTTTTTCAACAAGAAGTTCGTTGCAAACTACAAGTTTATCGCCGTCCATAACATTTTTGGTGAAAGCATATGCGAAAAGAGGTTCACAGCCGCCGGATGCATCCGCAATAATGGAAATTGTTCCTGTGGGAGCAATTGTGGTTATTGTTGCGTTTCTTATTTCATATCTGTCTGCAAAGACCGATTCATCCCATGCAGGGAAAGTTCCACGCTCAATTGCAAGTTCAATTGATGCCTTTGTACCCTCGCTTTGAATCAAGCTCATAACCTCTTCGGCAACCCTTTCTGCCTCAACAGAGTTATAGGGTACTCCGAGTTTAAGGAGCATATCCGCAAATCCCATTACACCGAGACCGATTTTTCTGGTCTTTCTGGTCATTTCATCTATTGCAGGAAGCGGATAATGGTTTACATCAATTACATTATCGAGGAAATGTACTGCTTTATGTACAATTTCAGCGATTTTATCGCAATCGATGGAGAGGATTCCATCCTCTTCGCAAACACAGAGTCCGAGATTTATTGAACCGAGATTGCAGGCCTCATAAGGAAGGAGGGGCTGCTCTCCGCAGGGGTTTGTGCTTTCAATATCACCGAGTGCGGGAGTTGGATTATGGCGGTTCATTTCATCTATGAAAACAATTCCAGGTTCACCGTTGCGCCATGCTGCATCAACAATTTTTTCAAAAACCTCTTTTGCATCAAGAGTTCCGGTTACTTCTCCGGTATGAGGTGCTACAAGCTCATATTCTGTACCGTTTTCAACAGCCTCCATAAATTTATCGGTTATTGCAACGGAAATATTGAAGTTGTTTATTTCGTCGTTGTCAGCTTTGCAATCAATGAATTTCAAAATATCCGGGTGATCTATGCGAAGCATACCCATATTTGCACCACGACGGGTTCCGCCCTGTTTTACAGCCTCGGTTGCAGCATTGAATACTTTCATGAAGCTAACAGGGCCGGAGGAGGTTCCTCCGGTTGATTTTACAATTGAACCCTCGGGACGAAGGCGTGAGAACGAAAATCCCGTACCGCCACCGGATTGATGCACAAGGGCAGCATATTTCACCGTATCGAATATGCCTACCATACTATCCTCTACGGGAAGTACGAAACATGCTGAAAGCTGTCCTAAAGGACGACCTGCATTCATAAGTGTGGGTGAGTTAGGCATAAACTCACAATTTGTCATCATTTCATAAAATTCATTTTCGGTATTTTTTATTTCATCTTCGGTTTTACCATAGGCTGCATCCGCACTTGCAACCGTTTTTGCAACTCTTGTAAAAAGTTCCTCGATGGTCTCGATTATTTTTCCGTCATTATCTTTTGCAAGATATCTTCTTTCGAGAACCGTTTTAGCGTTCTGAGTAAACTTCATTGCACATCCTCCCTTTTATTTAAAGGCGATAAAAAAATTATCCGCCTATTATCTATAAAAAATGTCATAATACGACACAGAACAATTATACCAACAGAACGCTTTCTTTTCAATATACTATTTCTAAATTTAGAACATTTTTATAAACTATATTTTACTTTTTAATATTCAAAAACACCTTGAACTTTTTCACAAATATAGTAAAATATTAGTATTATAATATTTTAATGAGGTGGCAAATGGTCTTTATTTTTCCTTTAATCGGAGTTTTTCTTTCTCTTATTACAGTTCTTTTATTAAAACCGAGTGGAGCTTTTTTAATCTATGGAATTTTATATACCCTCGGCTACACCTTAGCGCTTGCGCTTTTATATGTATTTTTTATCGCTCTGCTTGCTTTTTTTGTGAATTTGAAAAAGCCCAACGAAAAATTCAGCAAATTTTATAATTTCATTGTTTCGTTCACCCTTAAAATTGCACTTTCCGCTTGCAATGTCAAGGTTTCTGTTGAGGGTATCGAAAAAATTCCAACCGGACGCTTTGTTCTTGTTCAAAACCATAAATCAATGTTTGACCCGATCGTAAGCCTTGCCTATCTCGGAAAATATGAACTTGGTTTTATAACAAAACCCGAAAACTTTAATATACCTATTATAAATAGATATATGCACAAAATTTGCTGTATCGGTATCGACCGTGAAAATCCGAGAAATGCTGTAAAATCCATAAACGCAGCTGTTGAGCATATTAAAAACGACAACTGTTCCATTGCGGTTTATCCCGAAGGCACCCGCTCTAAGGAATCCGAAATGCTCCCATTCCATGCAGGTTCTTTTAAAATTGCCACAAAAAGCGGCGTTCCTCTTGTAATAACAACTGTTGATCACACCGACCTTGTTCATAAAAACGCACCTTTTAAACGCACAAATATAAAATTAAACATCTGTGCTGTTATTCCCGCAGAGGAGGTTAAAGCTTCCTCCACCGCAGAGCTTTCCGATAGGGCTCGTGAAATCATGCTCAGTTCTTTATAAACAAAAATCCCGTGCTCAAATTTGAGCACGGGATTTTTTCATCCTAAAATATCCAAAATATCTTTGATTCCGGTACTTCCTTCGTCATCACTATTCCAAGGATCTTGGTTTCCACCCTCAAGTGCACCGTAATAAATCAGCACCTTATTCATTCTATCGCCGACGGCTACTTCCGTATTTTCTGCAACGGATTGGTCATAAACGACATTGAACTCATGCTCTGCACTGTAATTCGGCACAAGCTGGAAATTTATTCCGAGGCTTGAAAGTTCCGCTGTAACTTCATCGATAGTTTTACCGATGCAGCTCGGCATAGGTATTTTTTCATAACCCTTGCTTACCTTAAGCACAACGGTACTTCCCTTTTCGACCTCTGTTTTATATTTTACGGACTGATCAAAAATCATTCCCGCAACATATTCATTATTGGTCTCCTCTTCAAAAACAATGGTGAAATCGGAATACTGGCTGTTGTTTTCAACATCATTTCTCATTCTTCCTACAAAGTTAGGCATTACAACAAGATATCCGTCGGCAACGGAGTTTTCAATGCTACTGCTCTGTGAAGAGGAGTTTTCGGGATCTTTTCTGTTTCCGAAACCGAGTATTTCGGTAAATCTGAATACAAAAGCAACTACACCGAGCAAAATTACCATTGCAACTATTGTGGCAACAAGTCCCCATGGAATACGGCGTGTACTGCCCTTTGTATCATTTTCCGCTTTTACACGGTCTTCATCCGCTTTTTTAAGCTCAGCTTCTTCCGCTGCGCCGAAAAGCTTTGTGTTGGAACTTGTTGATTCAAGGAGCTCTGCGGTAAAATCATCAATAGAATGTGTTCTGTATTCTCCGTTAACGGTCATTGCATTGAGAATTGCATCGGAAACCTCGGAAGAAATATTAAAATTAAGCTCCTCCGGAGGACAAAGATGATCGTTTTCCTTTCTTGATTCAGCATCCACCGGAAGTGTTCCCGTAAGCGATTTATAAAGCACAGCCGCAACGGCATATACATCTGTCCACTCACCCTGCCAAAGTCCTGCGGTATACTGCTCAGGCGCAGAATATCCCGACGAAAGGTTCGGTTCGATTATTGTATGTTTGGAATAAAGCGCCGCAGTTCCGAATCCGCTTAATAAAAGCTGTCCCTTTGCATTAACTCTGATACTCTCGGGCGAAATTCCTCTATGGACAAAACCATTGCTGTGAAGATAGGTCAGCGTTGTGAAAAGAGGCATAAAAAGCTTTTTCACCTGGGGCCATGTAAATTCTCCGCCGTTATGGCTCAAATAATCTCCATAGGAAATTGTTTTTATATATTTATAAATCGCATAGACGGTGTTGTTCTCACGGAAAACATTGATTACAGGCATTATGTATTCGGTATGTCTGAAATTACGCAGAGAATCGAAAAGGTCATAAAAATCTGCCATAAGGGTTTTATACTGTGCCTCACGGCCTTGAAAAGGAACCACCTCTCCGGTGAGTTCACTTCTTTTTGCGATTTTTCCGGGCATATATTCGTGGATAT
>CAZEKU010000061.1:0-7364 GCA_964512935.1 uncultured Oscillospiraceae bacterium
AAACATGAGCTTTGCACATCTTCATCTTCATACCGAATACAGCTTGCTCGATGGTGCGTGCAGAATAAAAAAACTTATTCCACGTGTTAAAGAGCTTGGTCAAACTGCTGTTGCAATTACAGATCACGGTGCTATGTATGGTGTGATAGATTTTTACCGTGAGGCAAATAAATACGGAATAAAACCGATTATAGGATGCGAAGTTTATGTTGCAAACCGTTCTCGTTTTAATAAAGAGCATTTGATGGATTGGAGTTATCACTTGGTTCTTCTTTGTGAGAATAATGTGGGTTACAAAAATCTAATAAAGCTTGTTTCAGCAGGTTATACTGAAGGATTTTATAAAAAGCCTCGTGTTGATAAAGAACTTCTAAAAAAACATCATGAAGGACTTATAGCGCTTTCAGCTTGTTTAGCCGGTGAAATTCCAAGAAATCTTACTCAGAATGATTATGAAGCAGCAAAAAAGGCTGCAATCGAATATAGGGATATTTTTGGAGAGAACAATTATTTTATTGAAATACAGGATCATGGTTATGCGGATCAAAAGCGTATTCTTCCAAATCTCATAAAGCTTTCAAAGGAAACAGGTATACCTCTTGTTGCCACTAATGACTGTCATTATATAAACAAAGATGATGCAAAAATGCAAAATGTTTTGGTCTGTATAGGAACAAACCATACTGTAAACGAAGATAATGATATGGCATTTGAAACGGATGAATTTTATGTAAAATCCGAAGAGGAGATGCGTGATATTTTTTCCTATGTTCCGGAGGCAGTTGATAATACTCAAAAAATTGCAGATCGCTGCAATATGACATTTGAATTCGGACATACAAAACTTCCTGCATTTGAAGTTCCTGATGGAAGAGATAATGTGGAATATTTTGAGAGTATGTGTAAGGAGGGACTTTATCGTCGATACGGAGATAATCCGGATAAGGAGCTTTGGGAAAGGCTTAATTATGAGCTTGATGTAATTGAGCGAATGGGATATGTAAACTATTATCTCATTGTGCATGATTTTATAAATTATGCAAAAAGCGTAGGAATTCCGGTAGGACCGGGAAGAGGCTCGGGAGCGGGAAGTATTTGTGCTTACTGCATAGGAATAACGGACATTGATCCGATAAAGTACCATCTTCTTTTTGAAAGATTTCTTAATCCTGAGCGAGTTTCAATGCCGGACTTTGATATTGACTTCTGCTATGAGAGAAGGCAGGAAGTAATTGATTATGTAAATCGAAAATACGGTGAAGACCATGTTGCACAGATAATAACTTTTGGAACGCTTGCAGCAAGAGCAGCCATTCGTGATGTGGGAAGAGCGTTAGGTATGTCATATCAGGATGTTGATAGAGTTGCAAAGCTCGTACCTACAGATTTACATATGACAATCGAAAAGGCTCTTACGATTTCTTCGGAGCTGAAAGCTCTTTATGATACGGATCCGAAAGTTTATGAGCTTATAGATACCGCAAGAAAAGTAGAGGGAATGCCGAGACATTCTTCTGTTCACGCTGCTGGAGTTGTTATTGCACCGGAGCCTATAACAGAGTTTGTACCGGTTGCAAAACCCGATGAATCTGTCGTAACGCAATTCACAATGACAACACTTGAAGAATTAGGACTTTTAAAAATGGATTTTTTAGGTCTTAGAAACCTTACGGCAATTAGTGATTGTGAAAAGGCTGTACGAAAGAAAATTCCAGATTTCGATATTTCCAAAGTACCTGATGGAGACCCCGAGGTATATGCTATGCTCACTAAAGGTGCTGCTCAAGGAGTATTTCAGTTCGAGTCTGCCGGAATGAGAAATGTGCTTATGGGTCTTGGACCTAAATCTATAGAGGATCTTACGGCAGTTATTTCACTGTATCGTCCCGGTCCAATGGATTCAATACCTAAATATCTTGAAAACAGTCATCATCCTGAAAAAGTCACATACAAAACTCCGTTATTAAAGCCGATTCTTGATGTAACTTATGGATGTATTGTTTATCAGGAACAGGTAATGGAGATAGTTCGTAAGCTTGCAGGATATTCTTATGGAAGAGCTGACCTTGTTCGCAGAGCAATGAGCAAGAAAAAGCTTGATGTAATGGCACAGGAACGAGAATATTTTGTACACGGAAAGTTTAATGAAAATGGAGAACTTGAACTTCCGGGTGCTGTACGCAATGGAGTTCCGGAAAAAATAGCCAACGAAATATTTGATGAGATGAGTTCATTTGCGTCTTATGCATTCAATAAATCTCATGCAGCGGCATATGCAACGGTTGCTTACAGAACAGCTTATCTGAAATGTCACTTTCCAGGAGAATATATGGCAGCTCAGCTGAGTTCTGTACTTGATAATACGGATAAAGTAACCGAATATATCGGTGAATGTCAGAAAATGGGGCTCAAAGTATTGGGACCTGATGTAAATAAATCCGAAAGCGGATTTATTTGGGACGGTGAAGGTGTACGTTTTGGACTTCTTGCCGTAAAAAACCTCGGAAGAGGTATAATAAACGACATCATAAATGAGCGCAGAATGAATGGCAAGTATAAAGGCTTTACAGACTTTTGCAAGCGTGTTTATGGAAGGGAACTTAATAAACGTACTCTTGAAAGTCTTATCAAGTGTGGAGCACTTGATTCGTTTAAGGTAAATCGTCATCAAATGTTATCTGGATATGAATCAATACTTTCGTCGATAGATGCAGAAAACAGAGCAAATGTTTCCGGGCAGATAAGCCTTTTTGGAAATTTTGAAGATAAACACGATGAAGAGGATAACCTTCCAAGAGAGGCTGAGTTTTCACTCAGAGAACTTCTCAATATGGAAAAAGAAACAACCGGACTTTATCTTTCAGGTCATCCTATGAATGAATATTCAAAAGTTGCCGAAGAGATTGGAGCAAGTAAGGTAATAGAAATAAAACAGATGAGCTCTGAGGAAGGCGAAAAGAGAGTTCGACTTTGCGGAATTGTTCTAAGCAAGAAAATGAAAACAACAAAAAGCAATGATGTTATGGCATTTGTAACCATTGAAGATATGACCGGTAGCCTTGAAACACTTGTATTTCCACGAGTTTTGGCGGAAAACGGTGGAATTATAAATGTTAATGAAGTGGTGGTTGTTGATGCAAGGTTGTCCTCAAGAGAGGATGAAGAAGTAAAACTTGTTGCTGAAAATTTCTTAACAATAGATGAGGCGAAGAGGATACCTTTTAAATCTGTTGTATATAAACATCGTCAGCCTGCACAGAATGAAGAAACAAAATCCCCTCAAAAGCCCACAGTAAATGGAATTTTTATTAGAGTGCCGTCTGAAAATTCCAAAGAATATAAAAAAGCGATGGAATTTTTGGGAGTTTTTGAAGGACTTACGCCGCTTTATATTCATTTTGCAGATACGAAAAAAACAGTGAAAGCTCCAACAAAACTTTGGGTTGATACAGTTGTCGGAAACAATTATGTTTTTGAAAGACTTAAAAAAATGCTGGGCGAAGAAAATGTTGTTATGAAATAATTTGCTATTTTGGAATAAAATATTGTTATATTTGCAAATTTTTTCTATAATATTATCAAGAATGCTATTTTGGAGGAAAGAGATGAGGAAGTCAATTTGCTTATTGCTTTTAATTTTGCTTATAATTTCGGTTTCAGGATGTTTTGCTAATGAAGAACCCGTAATTATAGAAAATGAAGCTATGTTAGGTCATAATTCAAGCGAAAGCAGTTCGAAAATTGAAATAAACCAAACAAGCTCGGAGAGCTCATCTGTATCAATTTCCTCTGAGAGTGAAAGCTCATCACAAAGTTCATCCTCATCAAAATCCGAAAGTAGTGCAGCTTCTTCAAGTAGCTCAAACTCAAGTTCTTCTTCACAATCATCACAGCAATCATCTTCGTCAAGCAATAGTTCATCTGAAGAATCATCATCGCAAGTATCTTCCGAAAGTTCATCTTCCGAGGTGAGTTCTGAGACGGGAATAAGCAATGTCGGAAATGAAACAAAAGCTGTTTGGATATCTTACCTTGAGTATCAGTCAATTTTACAAGGAAAAACAGAAAAGCAGTTTTCAAATAATATAAAAATAATATTTGAAAATCTTTCAAAAGATGGATTTAATACAGTTTTTGTGCATGTTCGTTCACATAGCGATGCTATGTATAATTCTGATATTTTTCCATGGTCTGTTTATTGCACAGGAACAGAAGGAAAAAATCCGGGTTTTGATCCTTTGGAAATAATGGTGAAACAGGCACATATTCAGGGGCTGAAAATCGAAGCATGGATAAATCCATATAGAATAAAAGGCACATCAAATACATCAAAAATATCAAAATCAAGTCCTGCGTATAATTGGCTTGATACAGAAAAAGTAGTTGTACTTGACAATGGAATATACTATAATCCTGCAGATGATGAGGTTGTAGAACTGATAGTTTCGGGAGTAGAAGAAATTGTAAGAAATTATGATGTGGATGGAATACATTTTGATGATTATTTTTATCCTACCGCAGCAGAATCTTTTGACAAAGCTTACTACAACAGATATTTATCCGAGGGAGGAAAGCTTAAACTTGCCTCATGGCGTAGACAAAATGTAAATAAGCTTATAAAAGAGGTGTATTCTGCAATAAAAGCAATAGACAGCTCATGCAGGTTTGGAGTAAGTCCTGCAGGAAATATGGATCAAAACTATAATACGCTATACTGTGATGTTTACACATGGGTCACAAGTAATGGATATGTTGATTATATATGTCCGCAGATATATTTTGGTTTCAACCATAAATCTCGTCCTTATTTGGATGTTCTTTCTGAGTTTAATGATATGATAACCAAAAGTAATGTTGAGCTTATTGTAGGTCTTGCAGCATATAAATCAGGAGCTGAAGATACATATGCAGGAGAGAATGGTAAAAGAGAATGGATAAACAGCAATGATATCCTATCAAGGCAAATAACTGCTGCAAGAGGGGAAAGCAGATATTCGGGATTTGCGCTATATCGTTATGACTCCATTTACAATCCATCTTCCGGGGTTAAGAGTGCTGTAAAAACAGAACGCGAAAATCTTTTGAAGGTAATGTAATTAAAGCAAACCGATAAAAAGGACGGAAACTTTATGAAAAAATTCTTTTTAAATAAAAAGCTGATGACGGCAGTACTAAGCCTTAGCCTTGTGCTTATAATTGGCGGAATAGCGGTTTTTGCAGCTTTTCAAAGCGGACTTCCCGGAATAGATAAAATTCTTGCAGGGTTTGAAATAAATGAATCAAATGGGAATTATGAAAGCTCATCATCTCAAGAAAGCTCATCTAATGGCGAAAGCGATGAGAGTATTGGAAGTATTGAGATAAATCCGGTAGAACCGGATGTGGACAAGGATCCTGAAATAGGAAATATTTCGGATGGACCGATAGTTTTCAGAGCACCTGAAAGAATGATGGCGGTTACGCTTACTCCGGGAGTGGATTATTGCACTGAAAGCCAAATGAGCACGGCAGATATACAAAAATCCATAGATAGTGCAATTGCTGATGCTAAAGCGCTTTCTGCCAATACTATATTCCTTGAAACAAGCTTTGGAGAAACGGTTATTTATAAATCCGAGGGAATGCCTCAAGCTAAAGAGAGTATTGATATGCTCAAATACGCATCTGAAAAAGCTAAGTCGGAAGGGCTTTTCGTATATGTTGTTTTTGACGTGCTCAAAATAAATGTTAACGGAAAAGCTGAGATATCTTTTGTGCTTGGGGATAACAGCCTTTCACAGATTGCTGTAAATGCAAAAGCGTTGAGTGAATATGACATTGATGGTATTATGCTCAACACATACACAATGGAGTCTACCGGTGAAATCTACGGAGATTATACAAAATATGGCGGCGGAATGGGTTATGAAAACTATCTTCGTTCCAATGTTGAAGCAGCTGTATCGACAGCATATAAAGCTGTCAAAAAAGAAAATCCCTCAATTGCAGTGGGATTAGCAGTGGATTCTGTTTGGGCAAATAATACGACTGTTGAAGAGGGAAGTGAGACGAATTCGGAATACGAAAGCTTTGTAAACGGTTTTGCCAATACAAAAAAATTCGTTGATGAAGGTCTTGCCGATTTTGTTGCAGTTAAAGGTACTTTTGCAACAGGAAATAAAAATGTGAAATTCTCCGAATATACATCTTGGTGGAACACGGTTGTTGCGGATAAGGTTCCGCTTTACATATTCCATTACGCTACAAAGGCTTGTACAGATGAAAAGGGATGGAGTGATCCTTCGGAGCTTTCGGATCAGGTTATATCGGCTGAAAAACTTAGTGGTTTTAAAGGTAGCATTTTTAATTCGCTTTCAGCACTAAAAAAGAACCCTAAGCAATCTACGGATGCGCTTATTCAGTATCTCACCGAGAATATAGACCCAAGTTTTCTGCTTACTCAACTTGAACTTACAAGGCCTTCAAAGCTTACTTATTCCACTTATGATACTGTGGCAGTATTTGCAGGTGCGTCGGATGTAAACTTTGATCTTACAATGAACGGCGAAAAAGTAAAGCGTGATTCAAATGGTGCATTTATGCTTACGCTTGAACTTGCACCGGGACTGAACACTTTTAAATTTGAGCATAAAGAAAAAACTATAACATATAAGGTTACAAGAAATGTTTTGGTGCTCAAAGAGGTAACTCCTCTTGGAAATGTAACTGTAGGCGGAGGAATGAGCATTACTGTTACGGCACTTGCCTATGAGGGCTCGGTTGTAACAGCAACACTCGGTTCTAATACTGTTACTCTTAAACAAAGCACAGAGGCGGATGATTCAACTGAAGAGGAACAGGACTCAACATATGTAACATATACAGGTATGCTTTCAGCACCTGCGTCGGGTTCTACAGAGCAGGGAATAGGTAATATAGTTATAAAAGGCACTTGGGAAGGAAAAACCGAAACCAAGGAAGCTGCATTTGTTACAGTTTCCGCAAAAGCAAAGGCAGGAGGACTTGTTGAAGTTACTGCAAAAGCTGCAGAAACATTCCCTACAAATGTGCTCAATGACTTTTCGGATTATGACTGCTATCCTCTTGCAAAGGGTACAAGAGATTATGTTGTAGGCGACGAGATTGTATATGTAGAGGGATCGAAAACATATACATACTATAATCTCCAATCAGGACAGCGTGTTTATACAAAGGATGTAAGCCCTGTATCAGGTGAACTCGGTGGAAACAAAATAACCAATATGACTGTTTCAGCCAATAGCAGGTATACTTATTTAATTCTCGAAACGGAACAACGGGGTGCTTATAATGCATAATATTCAAGGAGCGAGTTTAGTATAGAATTTTTCTATAGAATTGAAACT
>CAZEKU010000062.1:0-7275 GCA_964512935.1 uncultured Oscillospiraceae bacterium
CAGAAAAGCGAGGCAATTCCGAATTAGCAATTTCTCTTTATGAGCTTGATGAATGCCTGCCTGACAAATTTACTACCGAAACAAGCCTTGAACAATCGGAACTTTCAGGTTGTATCAATCGTTTTTTATCATCACTTACCGATGAAAATCGCAACATATTTATATGCAGATATTTCTATTCAGACTCCATAAAGGATATTGCGGGTTTTCTTAACACAAGTGAATCAAAAATCAAAAGTTCGCTTTTCAGAAGTAGAAAAGCTTTAAAAGAACATCTTGAAAAGGAGGGGTTTTCTTTATGAAATCCGAAGACATTTATGATGCAATGAATGAAATAAATGAAGAATATATTGAATCTGCAAATAATATCAGAAAAACCAAAAACAGAAAATCAAATTTTATAAAATGGATATCCACTGCCGCTGCAATTTTTGCTATTATAATCGGAATAGGTTTATTCGGCCATTACAACCAAAATCCTATATCTTCATCTGATAATGAACAGGATGAACCAAATAATTTTGTATCACTTCCAATATTAGAATATAAAAGCGAGAACAGCAGTGCTCATGGATTTGAAGGATATTTGGCATATGATATTTCAGAACTTGATAATGGAAATCCTTACAATGAAAATATGAAATTATCCACTCTCCCGGTTTATGAAAACAAATCCTACAATTTCGCCGCTATTGCATATCCCGGAATCGGTGAAGATGCAATGCTTGAAAAACTCCAACATATCGCCACCGCCTGTGATTTTGAACTTGAAGATGTTGTTAAATCTACTGTAGGTGAAATTTATGGTGGAGCGGATATACCGAGCGATGCGGTTTGCTCCATTAAAGCCACTACCGATACCTTTACTGTTGAAGTTTCTTCCTCCGGAGATGTTGTTACCTATTATAGCAACGATGGCGTCGAGCTTCCCGATGATTTAAGCTTCACTTATACCGAAACCTCCGAGGGGGATGCATATAAAGCAATCAGCTACATTTGCCAAAACTATTGCGAATTTCTCGATAAGGGCAACACCACATTTTTTACATCCGGAGATTATACCTTTGACGGTGAATTCACCAGAAATTACAGTATCTATGACTTTTCCGGAGATGATATAAGCGATATTTTAAATTTCTCATTCAATAGAATTCAGCTTGCTCCTAATGACAGCGGAAACCTTATGCTTATAAGAATAAACAATGTTCTTGATTGCGGAGAAAAAATCGGAGATTATCCCATAATATCCCCCGATGAGGCAGAATCACTTCTTATCAGCGGAAAATATATCACATCCGTTCCATTTGAATTTCCCGGAAAAGAAAATATAGCAAGAGTTGAAATCATCTATAGAAACAGCCTTGCGGAAAACATTTGGATGCCATATTACCGTTTCCTTGTGGAAATTCCCGAAGCTGCATGCGAAAACGGTTTGAAAACCTACGGAGCATACTATGTTCCCGCCGTTGAACTAAAATACATTTCCGGACTTGAGCTTTGGGACGGAAGTTTCAATTAAAAGCAACAAAGGTTCTCGGTGTTTTACACCGAGAACCTTTGTTATCTGTAATCATCCATTTCGAATGTAAATGTTCCAACTTCTCCGAATTCTTCATATTCAATAGCTTCTCCGAGAAGTACAAACTCCTTACTATGTGAAAGAGGAGTTACCTCAACTATTTCGCCATGATTTTCCATCCACTCAAGACGGCATACTATAACGCTTGTACAGCAGTAGTATATATCCGCAATATCGTTTCTTAATACCACATAGTCTGCACCTTCATTTGAATAACAAAGCGCCTGACTTTTTTCTTCGCCCTCTAAAAGCTCTTTGATTTTCTTTATGAGTTTTTCATCTTTCTCGTCTTTAATAAGCTCGCTTTTTATAAACTCTGCAATGGAAAGATAATTTTCTTTTCCCGAATTTGCAAGTCCGTCTTTTTCGAGAATATCAAAAACTGTAGAATCCTCGGGAAAGCCTTCAAGCAAAAGCGCAAGCGGATTTTCCTCCACAGCCTTTCTGTATGTCATAAGGCTTACGGTTTCTCCCTCTGAAATTTTTCCATCAACAAAAGGCATTATAGGGTCATAGCTAAAACGGATATATTCATCTCCGAAAAGCGGTGACTCCTCTATTAAAGTGTTTTCGTGATGCTCAAGCGGTTTTCCGCAGTTTCTTACAACTCTGTAAAGCTCCGGTGCTTTTATTTCTTTTGATGCAGAAAAAAGCACTCCCACTGTTTCATTTAAAAGATTTTCGATCTCTTTTTCGTCAAGGGATTCTCTGTTTTTTAATTTTTCTATTCTTTCAGAAAACTCTTTATCAGTAGTTTTATTAAGTTTTTCAATTGCATCTTCGTATCTCATAACTACCTCAATCGCTTATTTTTATTTCCTCGGAATTGCTTAAAAGTCCTACTATGAAAAGAAAGTATTCCGGTGCCTTACCGTTTTCAATCCAAAGTATCTTTGTATCGAAAAGTTCTTCTGCCGTTTTAACAAGGTTCCCTCCAATAGCATCTATTGCGGGTCTTATACCCTCCTCGTGACGACAGGGTTTTCCTTTCGGTCTTGTACAGCGCTTGCATTTTGCACAATGACCTCCATCAAGAGCATATGTACCGGGATTTTCATTTTCAACCGAAAGAACCCATTTGCTTGCAAGAATATAGTTTTGATGTCGGATTCCGAGAATAAGCTTGTCCACTTATTCCTGAGTCATTCCATGATTGATCAAATCATCCTCAAGATACATTTTATATGCAAAAAGATGAAGATATTTATAACTATTCCAATATCTTTCTTTTACATCAAAATCGTATGGCGGGCAGCCCCATTTTGCACCATAATTAGGACACATTTTGCAGCATTCGACAAAACGCTCTACCTCAACAAAATCTTTTAAATAATCTGCAGTGGTTATTACTTTATAATTTCTCTCTACAGATTTTATACCCTTTGCTTTTTTAAAACGAGTCATAAACAATCATCCTTAATATAAAACTAAGAAATATAATACCATAGACAGAAGTTTATTGCAAATCTTCTGCCAAATATTTTAAAACAACTCTGTAAGATGGAGCATATGCGTTTTTATATTCTTTGCTATGGCTTACCGCTTCACCTTTATATTCCGAAAGAAATTCAGAAAGTTCATTGTATGAAAAGCTTGCTTTTCCCTCTGCCGTTAGTTTTTTCAGCAGTTTCAATTTTTCTTCTATATCGGTTTTCTTACCGCAATTTGCACTTTTTATAAATATTTCACATATTTTTTCTGCTGAAATTCCCATAGCTTTTGCTTTATGTATATCAAGCCTTACATAGTCTTCACCTATCAATTCAAGCATTTGAGCACCGCTATTTTGTGGTATTTCTTCCAATTCGGTTTTGAGCATGCTCATTACATGATCGTAATTTTTAACCAAATGTCCACAGCCGAAAGCACTTTGATAACAAAGTTTAACAGCATCCACAGGTTTCATCAGCGGATATTTTTTAAAATGATAAATAAGTATATCTTCAAAATTTTCCAAAATATCCGCTCCCCTTTTGCTAAATTAGATTTTAAGCATTGAAATTTTGAATTTTTGCGTTAAAATGGTATAATATATTATAATAACATAAATTTGATAAAATTAACAGGTGTTTTAATGAATCGCATTTTTTCCATAAAAGGAATAACCGGTATTATTGAAAAATTCTTTTCTCTTAAAATGAATCGTTCCGCAGCGTCCCTTTCATATTATCTTATAATGACGCTTTTTCCTATGTTGATTTGTGTACAATGGATATTAAGCGCACTTGGTGAGGATATAATTGCTTTCCTTGAGCTTTTTTCCGAGCTGATTCCCGCAGATGTTCTTGGAATTATTGAAGATTACCTTTTTTATGCAGGTTCGCAATCAAGCGGACTTCTCATTATTGGTATTGTAACTGCAATTTATACCGGTGCTGCGGCTTTTCGTGCAATTACTGATGCACTTAGGGATATATTTGAAAGTCACGGTGGAAACAGCTGTATGCGTTTTATTTTCAGCTTTATATATTCCGTAGCACTGCTTTTTTCGATTTATCTCTTATCAATTATCGTTCTTGCGGGAAAATGGCTTATCAATTTTCTTGAGCCTTTCTTCGAGGTAATTGATTTTATAAATCTATTTGATCTTGCCAATCTTTGGAACTGGTTCCGCTTTGTAATTTTAATAGTAATAGCTGCTTTTATGCTTTATGCAGTTTATTATCTCAGCGCATGGCGCAGCCCTTTTCATATAGATGTTCTTCCCGGTGCTGTTTTAGGTTCCATTGCAATTTCCGTTGTCAGCGCTTTTTTCTCTTGGTTTATAAGTTCTTCAGTAAAATATTCGGCTATTTATGGTTCACTTGCATCGGTAATAATCCTTATGCTTTGGCTATATATCCTTTCAAATATAATCCTCATAGGAGCATTGGTGAATAAAGAGATAAGCGAACATCGAAATGAACCGAAAATGAAACTTCACAGCGATGTTCACACATTTATAAAAAAGCAACCTTAAAGAGTTGTAAAACAGTATTACAAAACGAACGATAAAATTATCATTTATTCAAGTTTATATATAGATATAAAAATCCGACCTATGGTTACATTCATAGGTCGGATTAACTGTTTTATGGTCACCCTGCAATTGATGAGAGTTTTTTAGCTTTATACTTCATTTTTCATTAAATAAGGTGTATAATATTTAAAATTTACATTACACAAGGAGCTTAATATGACCGATTACGATTTTCTTTGCCAAAATCTCGCCTGCATAACCGAGAATATTCCCTATGAAACTGCAAATCTCGCAAACGCTTCCGCCCTTTTATGGGAATATATTGATAATATAAATTGGGCTGGTTTTTATAAAATGACCGATGGAAAGCTTGTTCTCGGTCCTTTTCAAGGTAAAACCGCATGTATTTGCATTGACATAGGAAAAGGTGTTTGCGGAACTGCTGTTTCCGAAGATAAAACTATGGTTGTAAGTGATGTTCATAAATTCCCCGGACATATTGCCTGTGACAGCAACTCAAACTCAGAAATTGTTGTTCCTATACATAATAACGGAAATATTTGGGGTGTACTTGATATAGATAGTCCTATTACATCAAGATTTTCCGATGAGGACAAGCTCGGTCTTGAAAAATTTGTAAAAATACTTGAAAAAGTTCTTTTTTCTTTCTAATTTTTATAACTTTTTTGCATTTTTATATAGACAAACGAAAAAATATGTTGTATAATAAATTCATCATAAATGATATTTATTATCATTTAATAAATATTATCAAAAGGAGAAATTATTATGAAAGAAAAAATTCTTGAAGCACTTAAAAATGCAGAAAAACCCCTTCGTCCCGGTGAAATCGCCGCTGCGATTGGTGAAGATAAAGACGCTGTTTCTAAAGCAATTAAAGAACTTAAGGCTGAAGAAAAAATTTATTCTCCTGTTCGCTGCTGCTATGCAATTGTAGAATAAATTATAAATTTAAAAACTCCGTATGTTTTTAACATACGGAGTTTTTTTACATAAAGAACATAAATATAACTGCTGTAATTATTCCAACAAATGTTATAACTGCCATTGCTGCGGAAATAATGAGTATAGAGTAGCTTGACTTCTTTTTTGCATTTTTTGCAAGTGCCATTCCTAAAAATCCAATCAAAAAAGAAGCTATTAGTATGATTGGTACATATTCTTTCATGCAGATTCCTCCGAAAGCTCCGTCCATTCATCCATAAGGTCATTTTGACGGTTTTTTAGTTGTTCCATTTCTTCACAAAGCGCCGACATTTTTTCATAATCCGCACAGGTTTTTGGATCTGCCATTTCATTATCAATCTCCGAAAGTCGT
The DNA here is from genome assembly GCA_964512935.1 of uncultured Oscillospiraceae bacterium. Taxonomy (GTDB): domain Bacteria; phylum Bacillota; class Clostridia; order Oscillospirales; family Ruminococcaceae; genus UMGS1668. The sequence goes on from CAZEKU010000062.1 coordinate 5,878, forward strand.
TCATCAATATCGGAAATTTCCTTTTCAAGAGCTTTTATGCGGTTTCTTCGCTTTGCATCCTCGCTTTTCTTTTGTTTTGAACGATAATATATTGTTTCGTTCTCGGAAGGCTTAGTCTCCTGTTTTTCAGGCAAAGCAATCTCCTCTTTAAGTCGCATATAATCATCATAACCACCATCATAGCTTGAAAGATGATCCGGAAACATTTCGATTATCTTTGTTGGAACACGGTTTAAAAGATATCGGTCGTGGCTTACCATTATTATTGTTCCCGTATATTCTCTCAGTGCCTCATCAAGCGCCTCTTTACAGGATATGTCCATATGGTTGGTAGGCTCGTCCAAAATAAGCACATTTGCATCTTTAAGTGTAAGTGCTGCAAAACTTAAACGAGCTTTTTCTCCTCCTGAAAGCACATCTATGCGTTTAAATACATTATCGCCCGTGAGCCTTGCTCTACCTAATGCTGTTCTGAGTGTAAGTTCATCAGATCTTGGAAACATATCCCACATTTCTTCAAGCATGGTTTTTGAGCCTGTTAGATAGCTATTATGCTGATCATAGTAACCCGTTTTTACATTTCTTCCCCATTCGATAACACCGCCGCTGTGCGGAAGTATTCCTATGAGGGTTTTTATGAGGGTACTTTTTCCAACACCGTTCATACCTACCAATGCTATTTTTTCGCCTCTGCGTACTTCTAAATCCACAGATGGATTTAAAAGCTTGCGCTCGCTTTCCTCGCCTACCTCAAGACGCAGATTTTTTACAAAAAGCACATCTTTTACAGGTTCTCTTTCATAGCTGAAATGGAATTTTGGAGGCTTTGGCGGTGGTGTAGGACGCTCTTTTATCTCCATATGCTCAATTTCTTTTTCCCTTGCCTGAGCTCTTTTTGTTGTGGATGCTCGTACTTTATTTCTTGCAATAAAATCCTCAAGCTCCGCTATTTCACGCATTTGGCGGTCATATTCCTTTTGCATTCTTGCAATTCTTGCCGCTTTAAGATCAAGATATTTTGTATATCCCGCATTATAGCGTATAAGGGTTTTATTTTCCACTTCGCAAACCGTATTTACGATTTTATCAAGAAAATATCTGTCATGAGAAACCGTAAGTATAGCACCTTTATATGAAAGAAGATAATCTTCAAGCCATGTGAGGGTTTTAAAATCCAAATGGTTTGTAGGCTCGTCAAGCATAAGAAGGTCGGGAGATTCTAACAAAAGTTTTGCTAAAGCAAGCCTTGTGCGTTCACCTCCGGAAAGCCTTTCTACCGGTGTTTCTCGGTCAAAACTTCCGAATCCCATACCCGTAAGTATTGTATTTATCTTTACGGAAACATTATATCCATCATTTGCCTCAAAGAAGTTTTTCTCGTGCTCATATTCCACAAGA
>CAZEKU010000063.1:0-7104 GCA_964512935.1 uncultured Oscillospiraceae bacterium
TAAAGAACGTTGAAACGCTCTGCAATATCACGGGCAAGCTAAAGATGCTGCTTTTGATCAATACCTACCGGTACAACATCTGCCTGATAAAGGAGAATATCGCCTGCCATAAGTACAGGATAGGTGAAAAGTCCTGCGTTTATGTTGTCAGCGTGTTTTGCGGATTTATCCTTGAACTGAGTCATTCTCGAAAGCTCACCGAATTGAGTGGAGCAGCTTAATACCCAGTTTGCCTCAGCATGAGCGGGAACATGGCTCTGAATAAAGAAAATGCTTTTTTCGGGATCTATTCCACAGGCAAGAGCAAGCGCATAGGATTCAAGAGTGCGTTTGCGAAGCTCTGCGGGATCCTGACGAACAGTTATGGCGTGCATATTTGCAATAGCATAAATGCAGTCATATTCATCCTGAAGATTTTTCCAGTTTTTAATAGCACCGAGATAGTTTCCGAGAGTGAAAACTCCGGTGGGCTGAATAGCACTGAAGATGCGTTTTTTGCGTTCAGGTGCAGGACATGAGGTGTTTTCGATATTTTCCATATAAGAACCTCCTAATTATATAATAACTATTATACAACTAAAATATAAAATTACATTTTAGTATAACATAAAAGTGCTGTGTTTACAAGTGCGTTAAAAATGTGAATTTTAATTTAAAAAGCGGGCAGGCTTTTGACATATTTTTCCAATGCTTTGCGGTATAGTGACATTATAAACAATGCAAAGGAGCTTTTACAATATGACGGAAGTAAAAACAAAGGCATCTTCCGCAAAAATGCCGAAGATGCTCAAAACTGCGGCGCCGGATATTTTGAGCACGGCGCTTTGGACAATACTCTGTTTTGCCGCATCAAAGACATTTTTGTTTGGAAATATAGCACCGTTCGGAATTGCTGCGGTAGCTGCATCTAAAAGAAATTCTGCGCTTTTTGCGACATTTGGAGCAGTAATGGGATATGTATTTTCCGAAAATCCGGAAAATACTTTGCGTTACACAGCGGCGGTGCTCATAGCGTTTGGAGCAAAGCTTGTGTTTGAACGTTTTGCAGAGGGTGATGCGGTATCCGTGCTCATAGCAGGTGGCGCAACCGCTTTTTCATCATTTGGATATGCCGCAATGACCGTGATATCAGGTTATAACAGTGCAATGGCTTTAGCGGAAACGGTGATCTGTGTCGGCTCAGCATATTTTTTTAAACGCACATCTACAGCCCTTGAGCACCGAAAACCGATATTTTCTCTGCCCATGGGAGATAGAGCCTGCGTTATAATGACTGCCGCCATTGCGGCTGCATCGCTCATGGATATAACTATCGGAAAGATAAGTCTCGGAGGCGTTGCCGCAGCGCTTACAGTGCTTTTAGCAGCCTTTTACGGTAAAGAAAGCGGAGGATCAATTTCCGGAACAGCAGTGGGAACAGTGGTTTCGCTGACATCGGGAATGTTTGATATGACTCTTGCAGGTTACGCTGTAGGAGGGCTTATAAGCGGAATTTTTGCCGTTTTCGGTAAGATTGGCTGTATTCTTTCATTCCTTGCTGTAAGGCTTATGATATGTATACTTTCTTCGGAATATCCAAGTTACATTCCGTTTTACGAATCCGTGCTCGCAGCGGGAATATTCGTGCTCATTCCGGAAAAGATGGGTAAATTTGTATCTACTGTGGGACTTAATTTGAACGAAACAGAGAATTTTGCAACCGCAAAGGAGCTTGTTCTTTCAAAAATAGGGAGAGCGGCGGATGGACTTTTGGATATTTCAGCTGCCACAAAAAAGGTCGCAAAATCTGTTGAAAGAGAAAATATCGAGGGTATGAGTACCGTGCTCAACAAATCTGCCGAAAGTAATTGCAGGCTGTGCTCAAAGAGCACGCTTTGTTGGCAAGGGAAATATACCGAAACAATGAAAGCGTTTTATGAAATAGGCGCTGCAGCAAAAGAAAGGCGTGAGCCTGCTTTAGATGACGAATTTTCGGGAAGATGTGTGCGAAAAGAACAGCTTATAAGCAATATAAAAGAAAATTATAAAAGAGCAGCGGAGAAAAATTCTGCCGAAAGAAAACTTAAAAACATAAGGGAAGTGGTAACAGATCAGTTTGACGGAACAGCACTTCTGCTGCGAGATATCGCAGCAGAGGCTGCAACGGTTAAAAGCGTAGATAAAAAGCTTTCTCTTTCAGCAAGAAATGTTTTTGAAAGCAGAAATGTGCCGATATTTGCCTGCAACTGCTATTATAATGTGGATGGATGTATAAATATTGAGGTTTCAGGCGCAAAGGAAAGAATGAAAAAGCTTGATTTAAATGCGATAACTGAGGAACTTTCGGATATTTGCGGATGCGATATGTCAAAACCGGTAAAGCGTGATACCGAAAACGCAAGAAGGCTTGTTTTCTGCGAAAAACCTCTTTTGGCATCTCAATTCGGAGTTGCATCAATAAATGCATCCGGCGAAAAATTTTGCGGCGATTGTTCGGAACATTTTGTGGATCAATACGGCTGTGCTCATATGATTTTAAGCGATGGAATGGGCAGCGGTGAGCACGCAGCATTGGATTCTATGATGACTGTAGGACTTGTGGCAAGAATGATTCGCGCAGGATTCAGATTCGGCCCTGCAATAAAGCTTGTAAATTCAGCGCTCCTGCTAAAATCCGAGGATGAATCCTTGGCAACCGTAGATGCTTTTTCAATAAATCTTTATACTGGCTCTGCGAATTTTTATAAAGCAGGAGCGGAGGCGTCCTTCGTGCTCAAAAATAAAAGAGCCTCAAAGGTGGAAAGCGTTTCGCTTCCGGCAGGAATTCTCGGCGGTGCAGAATATGAGCAAAGCAGTATACATTTAAGCGAAGGTGATACGGTGCTCCTTGTAACAGACGGAGCTACGGCAACCGGAAGTGATTGGATACTTTCGGAGCTTAAAAGTCTTTCGGAAAAAAGCGCAATGGAAATTGCATCAGAAATAGCCGAAACCGCTTTTAAAAGAAGAACGGACGGTCATTCGGATGATATAACCGTTATGGCGATGAAAATAATTTCAGGATATTAAAGTGAAAAATTTTTTTGAAAAAAGTGTTGACATTCCGAAAAAAGGGGTATATAATGCATTCATTGACGAAATATCCGAAAGACGATGAAGAGAAGAGTAAGCACAGGATGCGGTCACAGAGATTTCCCGTTTGCTGAAAGGGAAACGAACAGAGTGTGCTGAAGATGGCCTTGGAGTTGCGTACCGAACCGTTTTACGGTAAGGCTGCGACGGGATTCGCCCGTTAAAGCGATAGGGTATGATGGTACCCGATGAGGTTATTACAGTGATGTAATAGCGAAAAAAGGTGGTAACACGTGAGTATTATGCTCCCGTCCTTTATAAGGACGGGAGCTTTTTTATACCTGTAAAAAAGGAAAGACAAGGGAGAAGATAAATCTTGATACGCATTGAAAATCTGTCAAAAACATTCAAAACCTCAGAAGAAGTTCATGCACTGAAAAATGTTTCTACGCATGTTGAGGAAGGCGATATTTTTGGTGTGATAGGTATGAGCGGTGCAGGAAAATCCACATTGCTCCGCTGCATAGCACAGCTTGAAAAACCTTCAAGCGGCGCAATTTATATTGAAGGAAAAAACATAACCGAATTTTCCGGAAAAGAAAATCTTGAGCTTCGCAAAAGAGTCGGTGTTATCTTCCAGGGATATCACCTTTTAATGCAAAGAACCGTTCGTGACAATATTGCATTTCCTCTTGAATTAAGCGGAGTTAAGAAGGAAGAAAGAAATAAAAGAGTTGAAGAGCTGCTTGCTCTTGTAGGACTTGAAAATAAAGCAGATGCTTATCCGAGCCAGCTTTCAGGTGGACAGATGCAGCGAGTTGCAATTGCAAGAGCACTTGCAAATAACCCCTCAATCCTCCTTTGCGATGAGCCTACTTCTGCACTTGATTCACTTACCACAAAAGCAATACTCAAACTTCTTAAAGATATAAACGAAAAACTCGGAGTAACAGTTTTCATAATTACCCATGAAATCGGGGTAGTAAAATCTATTTGCCGCCATGTGGCTGTAATAAATGAGGGCGAGCTTGTTGAACAGGGAGCCACAGATGAAGTTCTTTCAAACCCTAAACACCATGCAACCGAACTTCTTCTGGGAATCTCCAATATCGCCGAAGGGGGTGATGCCGAATGATGGAATTTATTATGCAATATAAAGATATGCTTATCGAAGGAACCTATGAGACCTTGCTCATGACCTTTGCATCAACCATATTTGCCTATATTATAGGACTTCCGCTCGGCGTTACCATGGTAATTACCGATGCGCACGGTATAAGTCCCCATAAAACCCTTAATACGATACTTGGAACAGTAATCAACATAGGCCGCTCAATTCCGTTTATGATTCTTATAGTTGCGGTAATTCCGCTCACAAGATTCATAGCCGGAAAGGCCATAGGCCCTTTAGCGGCAATAGTTCCTCTTACAATTGCGGCAGCACCTTTCGTTGCAAGAATGGTTGAAACCGCATTGCAGGAGGTCGATCCCGGAGTTGTTGAAGCAGCAAAAACAATGGGTGCGACAAATTGGCAGATAGCCAAAAAGGTACTCCTTCCGGAAGCTGTGCCCTCCCTCATAAGAGGCTTTTCCATAACCACAATAACCCTTATAGGTTATTCGGCAATGGCAGGTGCCTTCGGAGCAGGCGGTCTCGGAGATATTGCAATCCGATATGGCCACCACAGATATCAGCCGGATGTTATGTGGGTAACAGTCGTACTTATAGTTGTAATAGTTCAGGCAATTCAGATGTGCTTTGAATTTGCAGCTAAAAAAATTGATAAAAGAAATAAATGATTTATAAAGGAGAAAAAATCATGAAAAAAGTAATTGCTCTCGTACTTGCACTTATCCTTACTCTCAGCTTTGCAGCTTGTTCTTCCGAATCCGATGAAAAAGTTATTAAAGTAGGCGCATCTCCTGCTCCTCATGCAGAGATTCTTGAAGTAGCAAAAGAAATTCTCGCAAAAGACGGTTGGACTCTTGAAATCGTTGAATTTACCGACTATGTTCTTCCTAACGAAACCCTTGCAGCAGGCGAAATTGATGCAAACTATTTCCAGCACCTTCCTTTCCTCAACACTTATAACGAAGAAAACGGCAAGGATATCGTTTCCGCAGCAGTTATCCACTATGAGCCTCTCGGCGTATATCCCGGTAAAACCGCTTCCATCGACGAATTAGCAGAGGGCGCACAGATTGCTGTTCCTAACGATGGTTCCAACGAAGCTCGTGCACTTTATCTCCTTCAGGACCTCGGTCTTATCAAAGTTGATAACTCCAAAGGCTATAACATCACCGTTCTCGATATCGTTGAAAACCCTCTCAACCTTGACATCATCGAATCTGAAGCAGCACAGATTCCTAACCTCCTTGCAGACGTTGACCTTGCAGTAATCAACGGTAACTATGCAATCGGCGCAGGAATTGACGGAAGCGTTCTCGTAACCGAGGCTAAAGATTCCGATGCAGCACAGACCTACGGCAACATTGTTGCAGTAAGAAACGGCGATGAAAACAGCGAAAAGACCCTTGCACTTGTTGCAGCTCTTAAGAGCGAAGAAGTTAAAACCTTCATCGAAGAAACCTACGGTGTTTCCGTTGTTCCGCTTTTCTAATAAAGAATAATAAAAATTAAAGACGGGAGATTTGCTCCCGTCTTTTTTTGTATGAAAAAACGGTGTCTGAAAAAGCAGACACTGTTTGAGGTTCGATTATCTTACACGATAAGTAGCATAGTAAACATTTTTACCGGGCTGATTTTCACCGAAGTCAACAGCATAGAAACCGTAAGAGGTAAAGAAATCTATGGAGTTTTGAGGAACTTCAGCAACAACAGCCTTCGGCTTTTGATCGGCTATTGCAGCATCAAGCAGAGCGGAAGCAACTTTAGATCTGCGATAATCACGGTGAACACCGATAAAAAGAAGATGCATAACATCGCCTGTGGAAGGGTCTGTAACACAAAATCCGATTACTTCGTTATTTTTAATTGCGGCATAAAGAGAAACGCCGTTGCTGTGGCAGAAGGTTTCGATAAGAGATGCGGTTTCCTCTCCTTTGAAAAACAGAGATTTTTCAATTTCGGAAAATTCTTTACTTTCAACGGAGATTTTTTTAACTTCGCACATAGCTTGAACCACCTTTACGAATATTATATAGCTAATTCTATCACAGAATATGGAAAGTATCAAGTTATAAAGCGGAAAAATGTTGAAAATAGGGATATAAATAATTAAAAAATCCCTCCCAAAAAATTTTCGGGAGGGATTTTATAAATATCGTTATTTTTTATTTACAATAGAGGCAATTCCGTAGAATGCACCGTAAAGAACAGCGGCTACCGGCCAAACAATCCAAGTAAAATCCCAATCGTTTGTAACAAAGCTCCAACCGAGATATACAGCCAAAACTACACACCAATAAATAGTTGCAATAGGCTCAAGCTTTTTTTCGGTGGATTTCTTTTCAATGGTATAATCACCCTCCTGCAAAAGCTTTTCAATAGTACACCAGGGAATACCGTCTTTTATAAGTATATATGTTCCCAAAGCCACAATTGCAAGGGTAAAGCTTAAACCTATGAACACATTTGCCTCGGGATTTTTGAAAAAGATTGATACGAAAAGCGGAATAGCAGAAACAATGCAAAGACAAATTCCTATTACGCAGTTTTTTATGTGGTTATCATGAAAACTGAGCTTGCGCTCTTTAAGCATTCCTGCAACACCGTAAGCAAGCTCAAGAGGCTCGGTTTCGATATATTCGAATTTGCTTGTTTTCATACCGCTTGCTATGAAAAGCGCAACAGCGGGAATTATCATAAGAATTGTTATTATAAGACCGATTCCCACAGCTATATTCTCATCTAAAGCGGATTTGTTGACTTCATATAAATAGGTCATAATGAAAAGCGATATAGGAGAAAGGATACATAAAAGCGTTCCAAGAGCAACCATAGGTGCGGTTTTGTCTTTAACTTTAATAAATTCCGTTGCTTCCTCAAGAGTTATTTTGCGAAAGGCGCTTTCGCTTATTTCCGATTGAGGA
>CAZEKU010000064.1:0-7101 GCA_964512935.1 uncultured Oscillospiraceae bacterium
TTGAAAATGCTTTTGTGCAGGAGGGCGGTGCTGTTGGCGAAAGTTTTATACCACCTTTCGACCTTGAGGGAGTTTAACCTTCAAAAAACTTGATTTTTTATCAAAAAAGTTATTGATTTTTTTCTTTAGCAGTGCTATATTTGTTTCTGTACTAAAGACAATCGTTTTTAAGGAGCGGACTACATGAGTGAAGATCCTATAAAAATCATAGCGGATGCAGACCTTCTTCCGGAGGTATTTCTTAAAGTTATAGAGGCCAAACAGCTTCTTTCTCAAGGCAAAGCAAAAAACTCATCCGAGGCATCAAGAATGGCAGGAATAAGTCGAAGTGCTTTTTACAAATATAAGGACGGCGTTTCGATTTACAATGACGAAAGCAGATATAAAATCGTCAACTACAGCCTTACTCTTATTGATAAACCCGGCATTCTTTCTGGAGTTTTGGCGGTACTTTCAAAATACGGTGCAAATGTTTTGAGCCTTAACCTCAATATTCCTATTGACGGAGCGGCTCTTTGCACAATTTCTTTCACAACCGGTGACCTTAAATGCGACGGTCACACCCTGCGTGAGGCAATCCGTGCGGTGGAGGGTGTCATAACCTGCCGCAATGTTAAGGAGAGAAAATAACCGTATGAAAATCGCTGTTTTAGGTCATGGAACCGTAGGTTCGGGTGTATGCGAACTTCTTTGGAACAAAGCAGAGGAAATTTCAGCTGCCGCAGGCACTGAAATTGAACTTGGCTATGTAACCGATATAAAAGATATCGGTTCTGCTCCTTATCGTGAAAAATTCACAGCGGATTTTTCCGCTATACTTTCAGATCCGGAAGTTAAAATTGTTGCGGAATGTATAGGCGGGCTTGACCCCGCCTATTTTTATATAAAATCCGCACTTGAAAACAATAAAAGTGTTGTCACTTCAAACAAGGAACTTGTTTCCGAAAAAGGCTTTGAACTTTTGAGCATTGCCCGTGCTCATAATGTAAACTTCCTTTTTGAAGCCTCTGTCGGCGGTGGAATTCCTTTGATACACACGATTTATTCCTCGATGAATACCGCAGGAATAACCGAAATATCCGGAATTTTAAACGGCACTACAAACTATATTCTCACTAAAATGCTCAGCTGCAAAAGCGATTATTACGATGCGCTTTCCGATGCTCAAAAGCTCGGTTATGCCGAAAGTGATCCTTCTGCGGATGTGCTCGGAACGGATAGCTGCAGAAAAATAGCCATACTTGCATCCCTTGTTTGGAAAAAAGCTGTTTTTCCAAACCAAATTTCCACAAAAGGTATCGAAAAAATTTCAGTTGATGATATACTTTCAGCTGAGAAATGCGGTTTTTCAATAAAGCTTATTGCAAGGGCAAAGCTTCTTGATAACAAAAAAATCTTTGCAAAGGTATCGCCCTATCTTGTAAAAAACGGCTCGCCTTTATCAACTGTAAGCGATGTTTTCAATGCCGTGCTCATAAATGCTCAAACAACCGGAGAGGTTCTTTTTTACGGAAAAGGCGCAGGCAAAATGCCTACAGCCTCCGCTGTTATATCCGATATTATCGAATGTGCAAAGACGAAAGATAATATAAAGAATCTGTTTTGGGAAATCGGTGCTCAAAATTCGGTTTCGGCTTTTGATGAAATTAAAGAAAGATATTTTATTCGGACAGATTTTGATATTTCAAACATCTGTCCTTCTGAAAAAATATCCGAAAATGTGTTTATTACACCCGCTCTCAATGAAACGGAAATCTCCGTGCTCATAAAAAATCTTGATGAGCACGGAAAAGTTTTGTCAATCATCCCATTGTTTGAATAAAATATCATAAGGATGTGGAAAAGATGATCAGAATAAGAATTCCCGCCTCTACCGCAAATCTCGGAAGCGGATTTGATTCACTGGGAATCGCTCTTAATCTATATAATTACATTGAAATCGGTCCTGCTTTGGAATGTGATATATCATCGAAGGACTCCTCACCTATTCCTACCGGCGAAGATAACCTTATCTATTTTTCCGCCAAAAGGGTTTATGAAAAATGCGCCTTGCCTTTTAGAGGACTTAAAATAGTCGAAGAAAATCATATTCCTTTTGCAAGGGGACTCGGCTCAAGCTCCGCCTGTATTGTAGGCGGTGTTTTCGGTGCAAACGAGCTTTTAGGCAGACCTTTTTCAAAGGATGAACTGCTTGATATCGCATCGGAAATAGAGGGTCATCCGGACAATGTTTCACCCGCTCTTCTCGGTGGTTTTACTGTAAACACAAAAAGCAGCGACCGTATTTTTCATGTAAAAAACAATGTTTCCGAAAAACTTGTTTTTGTGGCATTTGTTCCGCCGTTTGAACTTAAAACAGATGAGGCAAGGGCTGTTATTCCGAAAAGCGTTTCCTTGGAGGATTCTGTATTTAATCTTTCACGAAGTGCGCTTTTCGCTTCTTCGTTGCTCACCGAAAAATATGAAAATCTTAAAATTGCCTGTGACGACAGACTTCATCAGCCTTACCGCATTTCACTGATTCCCGACGGTGATAAAATTATCGAAAACGCCTATAAAAATCAAGCTCTTGCGGCATTTATAAGCGGCGCAGGCTCAACTATTATGACAATTTTCAGCTGCGAAAAGGCTAAGGCTGAAAGCATTGCAAAAAATATGCTTTCGGCACCGGATTTTTGCGGTTGGAAATATTTTATCCTTAATGCAGACAATTCCGGTGCTGTGGCACTGTGATATATTGAGGTAGAAAGATGAGTATTATTGTACAGAAATTCGGTGGCAGCTCCGTTGCGGATGTTAACGGACTTTACCGTGTGGCAAAAATCATAACGGACACCTATTCCACAGGAAAAAGTGTTGTCGCAGTTGTTTCCGCACAGGGTGACACTACCGATGAGCTTATTGCAAAAGCAGCGGAAATAAGCGAAAATCCATCTAAACGAGAAATGGATGTTCTTCTTTCGACCGGTGAGCAGATATCAATGGCACTGCTCGCCATGACAATTGAAAAAATGGGTTTTCCGGTTATAACCTTGACCGGATGGCAGGTAGGACTTCAAACCGATGCAACACATCGTTTTGCGAAGATACGCCGTGTTGATAAAGAGCGTCTTGAAAGCGAACTCGGCAAAAAGAATATCGTTATTGTAGCAGGTTTTCAGGGTATCAACCGCTACGGAGATATCACAACTCTCGGCAGAGGAGGCTCAGATACCTCTGCTGTTGCCCTTGCCGCCGCTTTACATGCAGAGCTATGTCAAATCTATACAGATGTTGACGGCGTTTATACCGCAGACCCGAGGATTGTAAAAAATGCGAAAAAGCTTGATGAAATAACCTATGATGAAATGCTTGAGCTTGCAAATCTCGGTGCAAATGTTCTTCACAGCCGTTCCGTTGAAATGGCAAAAAAATACAGCGTCAAGCTCGAGGTACTCTCAAGCTTTGAAAACAAACCCGGAACTACATTGAAAGAGGTCGTTAAAGTGGAAAGAATGCTTATACGCGGAGTTACCCGTGATAATAATGTGGCAAGAATATCGCTTGTGGAGGTACCTGATGTACCCGGAATTGCCTTTAAAATTTTCAGCATACTTGCAAAGAAAAATATCAATGTCGATATCATTCTTCAGTCCATCGGAAGAAATAATACAAAAGATATAAGCTTTACCGTTTCGCATGATCAAAAAGATGATGCTATGGAGGCACTTTCCGAAGTTGCAGAGCTTTTTAAGGCGAAGGATATAGTCTGCGACGATTTCGTCGCAAAGGTTTCGATAGTCGGAACCGGAATTGAAACTCATCCTGCAATCGCCTCAAAAATGTTCGAGGCTCTTGCGGAAGCGGATATCAATATTCAGATGATATCCTCCTCGGAGATAAAAATATCCGTGCTCATCGAGCGTGATAAAGCAGAGCGAGCCGTTAAGGTAATACACGATGCCTTCGATTTTTAATATAATTAACCCCCCTCCGTGCTCATTTGAGCACGGAGTTTTTTTATATTCATGTCCTGTTTTACTGTTTTTCACATTGACTTAATATATAAAAAGTGGTATTCTATAAGTGTATAAATATGTCTTTATGGGGGTGTACCCTTTGGCTGTACATGAGGTACATATCGTTAAAGCTGAAAAATCAAAAATCGAAGATTATAAGCGTATTTTTGATGATTCAAAGCTTTATAAGCATTACGGCGAAAATGTTTATGATTGGATGGAATCCGCTCTTACTAACGATGAGGTTTGGATTGCGGAGGACCGCAACGGAGAATCCGTTGGATTTATGTGGATGCAGATAGAAAGTGTTTACGCAAAAATGCCCTATCTTGCACTTCTCGGTGTCCGTCGTGATTACCGCTCTCATGGTGTAGGTCAAATGCTGATAAAGCATTTTATTGAAACCTATGAATCTAAGGGTTACGATCGTGGATTTATTGCCGTAAACGATTTCAATCCCCTTGCAAGAAGACTTTATGAGGATATGGGTTTCCATAAATTTTTACAGATGCCCGAAAGCCTTGACCCAAGTCATAATCTCTATCTTTTGATGAGAAAATCCCGCAAGCATAACAGTAATGTTTAAAAGAGTTTTTTAATACCGAAACGGAGGATCTTTATGAGCTATCATCGTGAAGCACAGTATACTGCAAACCTTATAGAAATCAAAAAAGCTGAGATGTCCGAAAAAGAAAGCTATAAGCGCATTTTCGATAACAGCCCGCTTTATAATCACTATTTCAAAAAAGGCGATTACCTTGATCAGTGGCTTACCGAGTTCATCAAAAAAGGTGAGGGCTTTGTTGCTGTTGACCGCAATGGCGAGCCTGTTGGCTGGATGAGCCTCCGTCTTTGTGATGAGCGTGTTGACAGTCTTCCTAATATGACCCTCCTTGCAGTAAAAGATACACAGCGTGACAAAGGTATCGGTCAGATGCTCATAAAATTCTATGAGGGCGTTCTTTCCGGTCTTGGATTTAAAGAGGGCGTTATCGTTGTAAACGATTGGAATCCCCGTGCAAGAAAGCTTTACGATTCTCTCGGATACAGATTCCGCAAAAACATCGATGATCCCTATATCTCCGGTCAGACCGATCTTATGCTCGTTAAAAAACTTCGCTGAGATACATAAACAATTTAAAAAGACATCAACCTTAAAAGTTGATGTCTTTTTTGTTTTACTGCTCTTGCTTAATTTTTTCAATACATATATAATATAGAATTAGATTCATATTTAAAGGAGAGTTTTTATGAACAAAAAGCTTTTTGATTTTATAGCCGCAAGCCCTACTCCGTTTCATGCTGTGAAAAACGTTTGCAAAACCCTTGATGAAAAGGGCTATGTTGAGCTTTGCGAAAGCGAAAATTGGAATATTGAATCCGGAAAAGGTTATTATGTCACCCGAAATGGTTCTTCAGTTATCGCTTTTCGTGTTCCCGAAAAGGATTTTTCCGGATTTATGCTCACTGCTTCTCATTGCGACAGCCCCTGCTTTAAAATAAAAGAGAACGCAGAGCTTGCGGATAATTTTTATGTTCGTCTTTCCACCGAAAAATACGGCGGTATGCTTTGCTCAACTTGGCTTGACAGACCTCTTGCTGTTGCAGGAAGAATTACTGTTCGCACCGAAAACGGAATTTCCGTTCGCCTTGTTGACACAAAAGAGCCCTGCGCTCTTATTCCGAATGTTGCAATTCACATGAACCGCAACGCTAACGATGGAATGTCATATAACCCCGCAGTTGATATGCTTCCGCTTTTTGCCTGCGGAGATGCTAAAGGTTCTTTCCGCAGTATCATTGCAAAAGCTGCAGGCTGTGATGAAAAAGATATTCTCACAACTGATCTTGTAGTATATAATCCTCAGTACGGTACCGAATGGAATGGATTTATTTCCGCTCCCCGCCTTGATGACCTTCAGTGTGCTTTCGGTGCTCTTGAGGCATTTGTTTCCGCAAAAAAATCAAAAAGTATGCCTGTTTATTGCCTTTTCGACAATGAAGAAGTCGGAAGTCAGACTAAACAGGGCGCTGCATCCAACTTTATTGCGGCTGTTCTTGAGCGCATAAGCGAAAGCCTCGGTCTTTCTTCCTCTGAGCACTATGCAAAAATCGCAAACAGCTTTATGCTTTCCTGCGACAATGCTCATGCTGTTCATCCTAATCATCCCGAATATCAGGATAAAAACCATGCTGTTTATATGAACAGCGGCATTGTTATCAAGTATAACGCCAATCAGCGTTATACCTCCGATGCAGTTTCCGCTGCAATTTTTGCACTTGTTTGTGAGGAAGCTAATGTTCCTTTCCAGCGCTATGCAAATCGTGCTGATATGCCCGGCGGCTCCACCCTCGGAAATATTGCAAACACTCAGGTTTCTCTCAACACCGTTGACATAGGCCTTCCTCAGCTTGCAATGCATTCTTCCTATGAAACCGCAGGCGCAAAGGATACCGAATATTATGTAAAGGCACTCACCTGTTTCTACGAAAAAAGCCTCGTTATGAAAAATGACGGCGAATATGTTCTTGATTAAAATTCAAATGAAAAAGACCGCTGAAAAGCGGTCTTTTTTTATTTGGATTATATAAACTTTGCATTTAGTTTAATATAAAAAGTACGATGGTTTTATATCAAAACCATCGTACTTACTTGGTACGGATATTCATATGGGATTTGGTTAAAATCATTGATTTCCTGCTGCTGAACGCTATCTTCAAAACATAATCCGTACATTCGTCTTTTACTTCATTTTGGCTTATAATCAGCATATCAAAACAAGGAGGTTGCGATATGCGAGATAGGAAATATTACATAGCACTTGATGATTACGAAAAGAGAGTAATTATCAACTGTCTAAACGAAATGAGGAACAATTTAATTACCAACGGCAAGTACACCGATGCTGTGGATGAACTGCTGATAAAATTCAGCAAGGCTAAGCAAAAGAAATTCAAGCTAATTTACAAGGAGGGTTAATTCTATGGAAAAGCATATTTATAATGAACAGACAGGTATTGGCTACACTTTACAAGGCGATTATTATTTGCCCGACCTTGCTTGCTCCGATGAAAAGGAGCAACATATCGGTATATGGGGGTG
>CAZEKU010000065.1:0-6718 GCA_964512935.1 uncultured Oscillospiraceae bacterium
GCAAAAGCAAAAGCAAACAACGTTCCTAACGACAACATCGAAAGATCTATTAAAAAGGCAGCAGGTCTCGGCGATAAAACCACTTTCGAAGAAATTACTTACGAAGGTTACGGTCCCTGCGGCGTAGCTGTTATCGTAGAAACTCTTACCGATAACCGCAACCGTACCGCCGGCGATGTTCGCAGCTATTTTTCCAAATACGGCGGCAACCTCGGTCAGACCGGTTCCGTTTCCTTTATGTTTGACCGCAAAGGTCTTATCATAATTGCAGACGAAGATCTTAACGAAGAAAAACTTATGGAAGATGTTATGGAAGCAGGCGGCGAGGACTTCAAATATGAAGACGGCGTTGCTGAAATTTATACTGCTCCTAACGATTTCCCCGGTGTTCGTGATGCACTTTATGAAATGGGCTACCGTTTTGAAAGCGCAGATGTCGCTTACATTCCTCAGACCACCACTGTTATCGACGATCCCGATACCATCGTAAAAATGCAGAAACTTCTTGCATGCCTCGAAGATAACGACGATGTCAACAACGTTTGGCACAGCTGGGAAATGCCCGAAGAGGACGACGAAGACTGATCATATCAAAACATATAAAAATACCCGCTCGAAAGAGCGGGTATTTTTTAGTCTTACCTTTTTAAAAAGAGATTTATTCTTCAAATCGGTAATATTTTTTGATTCTCTTACTTTTCCAAAAATCCCCGCTCCGAAAGCTGAATTTCCTATGGTTGAGGTATAGTCAAATCCGGAAACGGGCGTATAATGTCAGTGGAAACTGTATCACGAGGCGCTTCGGGCGTAAAGGCAGGGCTTGCACATCTGCCGGTGTGACATAGTTTCCTTTTTTATTGCCTACATATTCAGATTTATTCTTCAAAAATGTAGTCCAAATCGCTTATGTAATCCCTTGCTTCATTTTTATAATTGTTTATAGTATCTTTTACTTGTTCAAAAGAACCGGTAGGATTCTGGCAAAATTCGAAAAAAGAACTTGTGGTTGTATAATAACCTTTAAGATTAGGATAGTGTTCATAATCCGAATATTCCGCACTAAGCTCTTTCATCTGTCCTTTTGCTATATCCAAATAATTCTTAACTTCTTCGGCTTTGCCGTTTGCAACATATGCCTTACTTACCACCATAACGCAGAAAGAAAAAAGATCTTCCTTCATCATGTCAAAGATTAAATCCGTATTTTCTGTAATAAGAGCTTTATCGCTATCTGGCTTTTCTTCCCAATTTTCGCCGGTAAATTCAGCCACCGCATAGCCTACACCTTCATTAAGCTCCTCTTCACTCAAAGAAAGTTCAGAAGCAAGATACTTCGTTCCTTTATCAAGTATTTCGTCTTTTTCGTAGATTCCTATTCTCCAAGCTTCATAAATATCGCTTCCGAATTGTTCTACGGTTTCGTAAGCAGCATCTATATTTTCATACGCCGCCTTTGATGCCTCAAATGCTTTTTTATCGTTGTTTCCGCAGCCAACTAACGAAAGCATCATTACCATCGCCAAAATCAGTGCAAATATTTTTTTCATTTTTATCCTCCTCAAAAGTATTTATTTAAATTATACTCAATATATTGAGTATAGTCAAGAGGTTGAGTATGATAATATTGAAATGGTGATGAAAATGATTAGCTATAAGCCGTTTTTTGAAACACTTTACAAAAAAGGTATCACAGAATATTATCTAATATTTAAGCAGGGTTTTTCCGCAAACACAATTCACAGAATCAAAAAGGGCGAAAGCATAAATACCAAAACCCTTGATGCCCTTTGTTATGCACTTGATTGCGAAGTTTCCGATATTATTAAATTTGAAAAAGAATAACACCGCATTCTAATTAGAATGCGGTGTTATTTATTGCTCAAAAAACTGATAATAACAGGCTAAAACCGTGTAGCGGTAGATTTATTCATTTCCAAGTGATAGAATTTATATATTCATAAAATTCCACCGCAGATAAACCTTCGGTTTAGTAAACTCTACCTCACTTCGGTTTACTTCTTTGAAAAATATAATTACAATGAATATAACAAAAAACGCAAAGGGGATTATCATATGGCAAACAAATCCATGGGAGAAATTATCAGCACACTTAGAAAAGAAAAGGGAATGACTCAAAAAGATTTGGCCGATATGCTCAACATAACGGATAAGGCTGTTTCAAAATGGGAAAGGAACATTGCTTTTCCGGACACCGCAACAATTCCTAAAATTGCAGAAATTCTCGGAATATCTGTGGAAGAACTTATGAACGCCAAATCAATTCCAAAAAACGGACACAAGGGCGCCGGATACTTAATCAATATCATTTTAAAAGCAATACCTGTTGCAATGGGTGTAGCCGTTATTGTGACTTCCATGTTAGGTGAAATTGATATGAAATCGGGCTTCACAATGCTCGGTATCGGTCTCACCTGTATGGGTATTTATCAGCTCCGTTCCGATAAATAAGCATTAAACCGAATAATAAAGACCACCGACAGTTTTAGCTTTGTCGGTGGTCTTTTTGTTAATCATTTTGATGTCAGCCTTTAAGTCCTCTGGACTGACGGTCCATATCCTCTACGACAATGTCGAAGATTTCGCCCTTTGTTGCGCAATATTCAAGCACTTTCCAAGGGGTGTTGGTATGATAATGGAGCTTTATAAGCTCCTCATCACCGACAACGATAAGACAGTCGCCGGGAATTTCGTTCATAAGATAATCATGTATCTCGTCCTCATCAAGATCGGTTCCCTCAATAAGGAGCTGGGTATCATATCTGTACTCGGTTTCTTCCAGTATTAGTCCTCCTTTTTTTCAGAAGCAGCTTTTGCTGCAGCCTTTTGTGCCTCATATTCGTCACGCTCACGGCAAATTTGAGCCATAACCTCTTTTATAGCCTCTTTGCGTGCCTCGTCAGTTACAGTGCGCTGGAATTTTCCCTGTGCCTCATCTATTTGACGGCCACGGTCCTCGCTGAATACTTCGCCCGGAAGTCCCATTCCGCAGGAAAGTGCAGTGAGAAGTGCATTTCCCTCTGCCTTTGCAGCATCTATAAATCCGGATTCAAAGCCTGCCTCATCTCTTTCGATAATGGGGGTATAAATATGGGGGGATACGGTTGCATCCTCGCTTACTGCGCCTTTTGTTACCATCTGAAGAAGTACAACACGGATAGCGTCAATACGGTTAGGGGTAACAGCGTTGCCGAGAGCAGCTTTAGTAAGTGCATGGAGAGTCATCTGACCGTTTTCCCAAAGAATTTCCATCAGCTCACGCTGAGTTCCTGTAAGTTTTATCATTTATAATTCCTCCGTGAGTAGAATAAGCAAATTTACAATATATTATAACACGAATTTATATTTTTGCCAACAATTATATTACCGAACCGCCGTTTACATTTATTACAGCGCCCGTCATATAAGATGCCTTTTCGCTTGCGACGAAATAAACTGCCTCTGCAATTTCATTCGGCTTACCGATATATCCCAAAGCACTTTCCTCCGCTACATCCGCAAGCTCCTCCTCTGTGAATCTTGCGTTCATCTCCGTATCAACAGCTCCCGGTGCTACGCAGTTTACCCTAATTCCCGAAACGCCTAATTCCTTTGCCATTGCCTTTGTGTAGCCTATAACCGCAGCCTTTGTTGCAGAATAATGACATTCGCAGGAGCCACCTGTTACTCCCCATATTGATGAAATATTTACTATGGAGCCGCTTTGGTTTTTTATCATATTTCCCACTGCACGCTTTGAGCAGTTGAAAACGCCCTTTACATTGACACCGAAGATGCGCTCCCATTCCTCATCGCTACAATCCTGAAAAAGTCCATAGGTTGAAATAGCCGCATTATTTATAAGTACGGAAACCTCGCCAAGCTCTTTTTCGATAAGATCAAACATTTCGTTAACAGCCTTGCTGTCTGAAACATCCGCTTTATAGGCTTTTCCGCCTATTTTTTCGGCAAGGGCATTGGCTTTTTCCTCGCTTTTTTCATAATTTATTGCCACAAGGTAGCCTTCGGCGGCAAATTTTTCGCAAATTGCCTTTCCTACGCCTCGACTTCCTCCTGTTACAAGAACAACTTTTTTCAAAAAGTCACCCTCCCTTATATAATACTCTATAATAATACCATGGGCATTCTTTTTTATCAATTGTTATTTTTCCCGATTAGTGGTATACTCTTTTTATAAAGTATAAAGAGGGTTTTATATGCAGGCTACAAAACGCATTTTTGATGATGACTCATATATAGTCGAGTTTAAGACAAAGGTTATTTCCTGTGACGAAAGTGAAAAGGGCTTTGACCTTGTTCTTGACTCAACGGCATTTTTCCCCGAGGGTGGAGGTCAATTTCCCGACAAAGGCAGTCTTAACGGGATTCCCGTTTTAGATGTGCAGGAGGATTGCTTTGGCGTTATTCACCATTTCACCGAAAAACCTATTTTGTCCGATGAAACTGTTATCGGTAAAATAGATTGGGAAAGACGCTTTGATTTTATGCAACAGCACAGCGGTGAACATATTTTTTCAGGAATTGCAAACAGAGAATTCGGCGCAAACAATGTCGGATTTCACCTCGGTTTAGAGGAAACAACCGTTGACCTTGATGTTCCACTTTCCGAAAAGGATATTCGAAAAATCGAATTGCTTGCAAACGAGGCGGTTTATAAAAATATTCCCGTTCAAATAAGCTTTCCATCCGAAGACGAACTTGCGGTACTTCCCTATCGCAGCAAGAAAAAGCTTTCCGGAAAAATAAGAATAGTAACCTTTCCGGGATATGATATCTGTGCCTGCTGCGGAACTCATATTAAACAGACCGGTGAAATAGGAATTATAAAGGTTCGTTCTTTCCAAAATTATAAAGGCGGCACAAGGCTTTTTATGCTCTGCGGAAAAAGGGCTTTTGCTGATTTTCAGCAAAAAAACAGCGATATCAACAGCATATCAAGCTCCCTTTCGGTAAAACCGAATGAGGTTTGTATGGGCGTGAAACGCCTTGAAAATGAAATAACCGAGCATAAAATTTATGAATCTGCGCTTAAAAAAGAGTTTTTTGCACTTAAAGCGGAAAAACTCGGCAGCGGTGATAAAATTTGTGTGTTCGAAAAAAATCTCACTCCCGATGAGCTTCGCAGATTTTGCTTAACTCTTTGCGAAAATTTTAAACTTGCGGCAGTTTTTTGCGGTGAAAACGGTGAATATAAATATTCCATTGCCTCAAAAAGTGAAAACTGCTCTGTAATTGCAAAAGAGCTAAACGCAAAATTCAACGGTCGTGGCGGTGGAAAACCCGAACTTGTTCAGGGCGGATGCTCCGGAGATTCTTCAAAAATCGAAAGCTTTATTTATAATCTGTAATTTATATAAAGGAGAGGCAATAAAATGGATAGATACGAAGTTATCGGCAAGGTTAAAAAGCAGCTTGCTTTGGATTTCAACTGTTCCGAAAAGGATTTCGATTCCTACAAAATAGTTGTTACTGAACTCAAGGAAAGCAGTGACAAAGCAATGCAGGCAGCCTGTTTCGGTGGCTCTGCGGTTTTCTCCGTAAAACCGAGTATGACATCGGATTTTAAGCGTATCCTTGAGGGAAAAGATCCCGATTGGATTTTCGATTCGAACTCCCTTATAATGCTTACCGAGATACTTTATCTTCATGGTCACAACCTCGACAATATCTACGAATATTCCGTAGCTGATGTGGATATGCCTAAAACTGAGGCGAAATTTGATTTTGAAACAGTTCGCTCCGATTTTGAGCGTTATTCCCATGAACCTGTTGTAAAAGAGGCTTTGGAGCTTTTTGATAAAAAATCCCCTGCAATTGAAATTATCGCAAGAAAAGATGGAAAGATAATCGGTGCTGTGGCTGCATTTGAAAAGGGCCCCGACCTTATGGAATTGAGCCTTGCTGTTGCACCCGAGGAGAAATTCGGATTTGCACCGGAAAATATTCTTGCGGTTGCAAAGGATATTATCATTGAACTTGGCAAAATTCCCTATTTCGGCGGTGCCTCATCTAAAATTTCTCATTCCACCGGAACTAATGCGGGATTTTTCCCCTTCTGGACGCAAATTGTATCAAGACCCCGTGATGATGAATTCCTTTCACTTCATGGCACAAGATAAACAAAATATTTATATAACAAAAAAAGTACCGCTATGCGGTACTTTTTCTTTTTTTAATTATCAGCCGTTTCTTTTCTGTCTTGCTTCAATATCTGCAAGAGCATCTTTTCTGGAAAGGTTGATTCTGCCCTGCTGGTCGATTTCTACGACCTTTACGATAACTTCGTCGCCGGGTTTTACAACATCCTCGACCTTTTCAACACGGTTTTTATCAAGTTTGGAAATATGGCAAAGGCCCTCTTTTCCGGGAGCGATTTCTACGAATGCGCCGAACTGCATAAGGCGGGTTACTTTACCTTTATAGATTGCGCCGACTTCGGGATCCATGGTAATGGTCTGGATTATCTGGATAGCTCTTCTTGCGTTATCAATATCCATACCGGAAACAAATACGCTGCCGTCCTCTTCGATGTCGATTTTAACATCGCACTCTGCGCAGATTTTCTGGATTGTTTTACCACCGGAACCGATAACATCACGAATCTTGTCGGTGTCGATTTTGATGGTGAGCATTTTAGGTGCATATTTGGAGAGCTCTTTTCTGGGTTCTGCAATAGCGGGAGCCATTATATCATCAAGGA
>CAZEKU010000065.1:6728-7038 GCA_964512935.1 uncultured Oscillospiraceae bacterium
CAAGAGCCTCTTTGATTATTTCGGGGGTAAGACCATCGCATTTAAGGTCCATCTGAATAGCGGTGATACCGTCTTTGGTACCTGCTACTTTGAAGTCCATATCGCCGAAGAAGTCTTCAAGACCCTGGATATCTACCATGGTCATCCAACGCTCGCCTTCGGTAATAAGGCCGCAGGAAATACCTGCTACGGGTTTTTTAATCGGAACACCTGCATCCATAAGTGCAAGAGTGGAACCGCAAATTGCGCCCTGGCTGGTGGAACCGTTGGAAGAAAGTACTTCGGATACGGTTCTGATTGCATAGGGGAA
>CAZEKU010000066.1:0-6943 GCA_964512935.1 uncultured Oscillospiraceae bacterium
TGTTCCCGGAGTTTTTTAATCCTATCACGAAGATATGCCGCATGCTCAAATTCGAGTATCTTAGATGCGGCTTTCATCTCGTTTGTAAGACGCTTTATCTCCTCTTCTGTTTCCTTATATGTCATGCGGCGCTTGCCGCCTTTTTCGTCATCCTTATGCGAAGATATTTCTATTATATCACGGATATCCTTTTTTATGGTCATCGGAACTATTCCGTGTTCCTTATTATAGGCATCCTGAATCGCTCTTCTGCGCTCTGTTTCTCGAATTGCCTTTTCCATACTTTCGGTGACGGTATCCGCATACATAATTACTTTGCCTTCGGAATTTCGGGCGGCTCGTCCTATTGTTTGGATAAGTGAGGTTTCACTTCTTAAAAAGCCCTCTTTATCCGCATCGAGAATAGCTACAAGGCTGACTTCCGGAATATCAAGTCCCTCTCGCAAAAGGTTTATTCCGCAGAGCACATCAAACTCACCGAGTCTTAAATCTCTTATTATTTCCATTCGCTCGATGGTATCAATATCGTGATGCATATATCTTACTTTGATTCCCATTTGTATAAGATAATCCGTAAGGTTTTCAGCCATTTTTTTGGTAAGCGTTGTTATAAGAGTGCGCTCGCCCTTTTCTATACGCATATTTATTTCCGAAAGAAGATCTTCGATTTGTCCCTCTACGGGACGGACGCTTATTTCCGGATCTAAAAGTCCCGTAGGGCGTATCACCTGCTCGACCTTTTGAGTACTGCGTTCCTGCTCATATTTTCCGGGCGTTGCACTTACATAGACAATTTGATTGAGTTTTCCGTCAAATTCCTCAAATGTGAGCGGACGGTTATCTAATGCAGACGGAAGTCTGAAGCCGTATTCTATAAGATTTTCTTTTCTTGAACGGTCACCGCCTGACATTGCTCTTACCTGAGGAAGTGTGACATGGCTTTCATCTATGAAAAGCACAAAATCCTCCGGAAAATAGTCAAGCAGAGTTGTCGGACATGAACCAGGTTTTCTTCCGGAAAGAACTCTCGAATAGTTTTCGATTCCTTTACAGAAACCTACTTCTGTAAGCATTTCCATATCGTAATTTGTGCGTTCTTCAATGCGCTGTGCCTCGATAAATTTGCCCTTATCTTTAAAATATTTTACCCTTTGATCACATTCCTCACGAATTTCATCTACGGCTTTGAGCATTTTGTCCCTTGGGACTATATAATGTGAGGCAGGATAGATTGAGGCATGGTTCAAAACTCCTTTTACCTCACCTGTTACAGCCTGTATTTCGGTTATTCTGTCTATTTCATCACCGAAAAACTCTACTCTTATAATTTTTTCATCGGAATATGCGGGGCATATTTCTATTACATCTCCGTGTACACGGAATTTATTTCTCACAAGGTTCATATCATTTCGCTCATACTGCATATTGACAAGCTGATTTATGACATCATCCCTATCCTTTTGCATTCCCGGGCGGAGTGAAAGTACCATTGTGCGGTAATCTATCGGGTCGCCTAAAGTATATATACACGAAACGGATGCGACGATTATTACATCACGCCTCTCAGAAAGAGCTGCTGTTGCGGAATGGCGCAGCTTTTCAATTTCATCGTTTATATCGCTTGTTTTTTCGATATAGGTATCGGTGCTTGCAATATAAGCCTCCGGCTGATAATAATCGTAATAGGATACGAAATATTCCACTGAATTTTCGGGAAAGAACTCCTTAAATTCACTGCAAAGCTGAGCCGCAAGGGTTTTGTTATGCGAAAGAACTATTGTAGGACGGTTTATTTTTTCTATAACGGAAGCCATTGTAAAGGTTTTTCCCGAACCTGTTATTCCTAAAAGGGTTTGTTCCCTATCACCGCGATTTATTCCCTCCACGAGCTTTTCAATTGCCTGAGGCTGGTCACCTGTTGGTTTAAATGGTGAAACAAGTTTAAAATCCATTAAATCGCCTCCGTTTTTGTTGTGAACATTTGTTCTTTATTCACCCTTTATTATACAATATTATGAAAATTAAGTCAATATCCATACCCCTATTATCCTCTTTTAATAGGCTGATATTACAAAAACCGCTGACCTTTTGCAAATTGCAACAGATCGGCGGTTTTCAGTTTAAGATTTTGTTATTTGCCATCGTACCTCGTTTTGAGCACGGTTATTATACATACCTTTTCGGCGCCTTTATCGTAAAGCGCATTCGCACACTCCGAAACGGTACTTCCGGTTGTTAAAATATCATCCACCAAAAGAATCTTTTTGCCTAAAACACTTTCGCTTGCGCTGAAAGCGCCAACTATATTAAGGCGTCTTTCCCTTGAGGACAGGTTATGCTGTTTTTCGGTTTTGCGTATTTTACGCAAAAGCTCCGGCTTATATGGAATATCCGCCATAAGCGAAAACTTTCTGCAAAGCTCACAAAGCCTTGTTTCATCGTTTTTAAATGCAGGAACGGGCACCGCTGCATCAAAATCCTTTTCATCAAGTTTATCATATGCCATCAACAGCCAATCGCAAAGGCTGTCCACACAATATTCGTAGTTGCGCTTGAATTTAAAGCGCAGAAGTACCTCTCTTGCGGCACTTTCATAATAATAGGCACAGGCGAAACCATTATAATATTTTCCGGTTGGTTCAAGCTTTTTTGCACATTTTTCGCAAAGACAAGTTCCTCCAACCATTTTTCCGCAAAAAGCACAATCGTATGTAAAAATAGAATCTCCGAACCTTTTTATAAGATAAAGATATTTTCTTAAACGGCTCATTTTCACACCCCTCCATAAATTGGTGCTTCGCCCTATTCCTATCTATGTTCAGTATAGCACCGGCTTACAGCATTGACAACAGCAAACCAGCATTTTTTCGCTTTATAATACAAAAAAGTCTACAAAAACCTTGAGTTTTTTGCAGACTTTTATCTTTTTTAAATTTTATTGGAACACAACTTCAAATTCTTCGCAAAGGATAAGCATTTCCTCGGAAAATTCAATACCGTATTCTCCGCATTTTTCTTCAAAAATCTTTTTATGGCTCTTTCTCCAATTTTCAAGGCTTTGATCGCCTTCGCCTTCTTTGAAGGCAAATTCTTCATCAACTTCGCAGAATTTTTTTATTTCCACCTTTGTATCCTTGATTATGAAAAGCGGTACCTCATCGCTGTCGAGAATTATGGAATAATCGCCCTCCTCCGGAACTTTCATCTCATCCATTTCGAAGGTTTCATAAACGCTTGAGGTGGCAGTTTTTATTCCCGCAAGGCAGAGCGACGCAAGACGGTCGCATCCACGCTTTCCGTCAAGGAACTGCCATACATCGTAATAAAGCTCATCCTTGTTAAGATCCATATTATGATCGCAAAAGGCCTCCCAAAATTCTTCGGGTGTAAGCGCCTGGTTCATTTTTCCACTTCCTTATGTATTATTGGTATTCTCCGAAGGGCCCTGCTCCGAAAGATAGGTTGCCTCAAGGTCTGCCATATGGAGAAGCACCGCTAAAGGATATTTTTCATAGGCATGGCTGATGGTGAAACCTCCGGATTTTGCGGATTCATCAAATCCTCCCATATGCCAACGAATTGCAATGGCCTCGTTTTCACGCAGACGCATAAAGCGTTCCACTACGAAAACGGATTTTTCTCCATGACCGAAGGGAAAACGGTCGTCAACGCTGTAATAGGGAACTTTTTCCCATTGACCACGCTCGTTTTTCGCATTTCGATAACTTATTGTGTAAAAATTCGCTTTACAGATATCGTGGAGAAGTCCGCATATAGCGACGGATTCTCCATCGGTTATACCATATTCGGCACAGCGTTTTTTAAGCAGTTTATAGACATTAAGACTGTGCTGAACAAGTCCGCCTTCAAATGCGGAATGGTATTTTGTTGAGGCAGGTGCTGTGAAAAAATCGCTTTGGCAAAGCCATTCAAGCAGTTTATCCGAACCCGGTCGTTTTACATTTTCCTGAAATATATCAATAAATTCCTGTTTTGCCGACATTTTTTCTCCTCCGATCATTCTCCGTAAACCGTTGGCATTTTGCGTTTATGTTCCGAAACCCTATGGTAACGATCAATTATCGCCTTAGATTCGGGATCGGTTTTGCCTTCGGTTATATATTCGTCGATTGCTTTATATGTGACACCCATTTCTTTTTCATCGGTCTGTCCTTCAAAAAGTCCCGCCGAGGGTGCTTTTTCAATTATATTGAGCGGTGCTTTAAGATATCTCAAAAATTCAAAAACCTCTGTTGCGGTAAGGTCCGCAATAGGATTAAGGTCAAAGGCACCGTCGCCCCATTTTGTGAAATATCCCATATAGCGTTCACTTCTGTTTCCTGTTCCTACAACCAAATAATTATGAGTTTGGCCGAGTGCATAGAGTGTGGTCATTCTGAGTCTCGGAGCGATATTTGAAATAGCTGCAGGCGAAAGATTTGCGTTCATTGCCTCGGTGAGCACGCTTCTTGTTTCGGTGAGATCAACGGTTATCATAGGAATATTAAAAGCCTTTGAAAGGGCTATTGCATCATCCATATCTTCGCCGTAGTTTCGCTTTGAATGGCAGGGCATTGCCACTGCGAGCACATTTTCGGACGCCATTGAGCACAGTATTCCCACAAGGGCACTGTCCTTTCCTCCGCTGTTTCCGAAAATAAGTCCGTCGGCATGAGCCTCCTTAATTTTTTCTTTGATAAAAGCAACTCTTTTTTCAATTTCAAGCTTATAATCTCGCATTTGAGCACCTCGTAAATCAAAAATTCTTTCTGATATAATTTGCGGCTGCGGTTGCTGCAGCTGCGCCGTCTGAGGCAGCTGTAACAAGCTGACGAAGAACCTTTTTTCTGGTATCGCCTGCTGCAAAAACGCCGTCTTTATCGGTAAAACAACCCTCATCCGAATCTATATATCCGTTTTCGTCAAGCTTGAGCACGCCCTTGAACATATTGTTGTTCGGAATAAGTCCTATGGCACAAAAAACCGCTGAAAGAGGGAGTTCAACAACGCTTCCGTTTGCTCGGTTTTTTATTACGACAGAGGAAACCGTGCTCGTACCTTTTATTTCTTCGACAACGGAATTTTTGAGCACCGTTACATTTTTCTTTTTGAGCACCGAATCGACTGCACTTTTTGCTGCGGTAAATTCATCTCTCCTATGGATAAGATATACCTTTTGGCAAATATCCGAAAGATAATCCGCCTCCTCAAAAGCACTTTCGCCTCCGCCTACGACGGCTACCGTTTTTCCTTTAAAGAAATTTCCATCGCAAGTAGCGCAATAGGAAACTCCTCTTCCCTCAAATTCGGTTTCGCCCTTGCAGCCTATTTTGCGTTTTTCTGCACCGTTTGCGATTATAACGGCTTTTGCCTCAAATTCTCCCGATGAGGTTATAACTTTTTTTACTTTTCCGGAAAGTTCTGTCCCGATTACTTCGGCAAATTCTATTGATGCACCGAGTTTCTGTGCCTGCTCAAGAAGCGCCATTGAATATTCATATCCGGAAACACCGTACATTCCGGGATAGTTTTCTATTGACGGAGAATTTACAATTTGGCCGCCCGGAGAATATTTTTCAAACACTGTGCAGGAAAAGCCTGCCCTTTGTCCGTATATTGCAGCGGTAAGTCCGGCTGTACCGGCACCGATTATAATTATATCCTTCATATTGTTTCTCCTTTTTACGAAGATATATAATATTATAACACAAATTCATACGGAATAATATATTTTATTTGAGCAAAAAAGCATTTTATGATAAAATGGTTTTGAGCAATTGATATTCGGAGGTTATTATGAGGATTGGCATTATTGATTTTGGAACAAACACCCTTCGTCTTGATATTTTTGAAACAGATGACAATGAATATCGCAGTATTTACGATTTTGCGATATTTTCCAAAATAGTCGAAAACACCGTCGGAAAATCTCTTTCTCAGGACGGTATTGAGCATATTATTCAAGCTATTGAAGAACATCAGCAGGCTTGCAGACATTATCGCTGTGACCGTGTGGAATGTTTTTCAACCGCATCACTTCGCTATATTGATAACGCCGAAGATGTTTTGGAGCAGGTTTCATTCCGCACAGGAATAAACATTAAAATGATAAGCGGTGATGAGGAAGCCGAATATGATTATCTTGCACTGAAAAGCGTTATATCCGAAAAAAGCGGTATAGGATGTGACCTCGGCGGAGGCTCTTTACAGGTTTTCACTTTTGATGAAAACGGCCCTGTTAAAAGCGCAAGCTATCATCTTGGAAGCAGTATTACCGCAAAGCGTTTTGTAAGCGGAAAAATTCCAACCGAAAATGAAATTCTCGCAATTAAAAATCAGGTTGATATCTCTCTTTCCGAAAACGGTTTTGAAAAAAGCGGTGGAACGCTTTTTTCTATGGGTGGTACCGCTAAAGCTATTAAAAAGCTCTTTAACGCAACTATTAGCAAGGGTGATATAATTTCACTTGAAAACGCAAAAATTATGCTGAGGCTTTTTACAGAGGCTCCCGACGAGGCATATGAGCTTATTGAGGACATTGCGCCTAAGCGTATTCGCACACTTGTTCCCGGACTTGCGGTTTTGGTAGGAGTTATGGAGAAAACCGGTGCAGACGGAATGAAAATATATCCCGTCGGAGTTCGTGAGGGTTTTATGGAATCTATCTTAAATGACGATAGCAAACCCGAGCCGAGCCTTCTTGATCTGATTCTCGGAAGTATCTGATAATAATTTGCAATTAAAAAGCTAAAACCGTATTTTGGTTTTAGCTTTTTTTTGATATAAAAAAACGGCAGGTTTCTTGACCTGCCGGATTTTAAGCTGTTAGAATTGCTCGGAAACTAACATCTTTGCTCTTTTTTGCTCTGGTTATATAATACCCTCGGTTTGTGATGAGATTGTGATGAAGTATTTTCACTTCGGTTACAATTCAAAACCAGTT
>CAZEKU010000067.1:0-6928 GCA_964512935.1 uncultured Oscillospiraceae bacterium
TGCACCGTAAGAGGTAAGGGATTTAACCTTGCCCTGGAATACCTGGCCAACTTCAATGTTCTCCCAGAAAGCAGCCTGTTTTGCTTTTCTTTCTTCGTTGAGAACGGATTTGATGGAGCCGATTGCACGTTTACGCTGTGCATTTACTTCGAGAACACGGAATTTTACATTCTGTTTGAGAAGGCCTTCGAGAGGCTCGTTTCTGGAGGCAGTTGCCTGGGAAGCAGGGATGAATACGCGAACACCATCAGTTACAACGATAACGCCGCCTTTAACGACTTCGACAACAGTTCCTTCCAAAATTTCGTCAGTTCCGGCTGCTGCTTCAACAACCTGGAAGTTTTTCTCTGCATCGACTTTCTTTTTGGAAAGGGTCATGGTGCCGTCGGCATCATTTACGTGCAGAACCTTGAGGGTGATCTCGTCGCCTACTTTGACGATATCGGCAGGCTTTACGCTGGGATCTTCGGAAAGTTCTTCGGAAGAAACGAATCCGGTATGTTTGCTGCCTACGCTGACAACGATCTCGGTATCTTTGACTACCATTACGGTTGCCTGAACCTTTTCACCGTTTCTTACATATTTGGATTCTTCGTCTCTGAAAGACTGTTCCAGCATTTCCTCAAAGCTGAATTCTTTGTTTTCACTCATGGTTTGTAGTACCTCCTTAATTATGCCGTATGGGGTTGATGCACCGGCAGTGATGCCCAAGACTTTGCAGTCATTCCAATCATTCGTCTTTAGTTCTGATGGGTACTCAATCAAAACGGAGGGACAGTTCGCAGCACAGGTCTCCCACAACCTTGCAGTGTTGGAACTTTTCTTTCCGCCGATGACGATCATCCCATCACATCTGCGTGAAAGAGCGTCCGCTTCGCCTTGTTTAGTACAGGCATCATTACATATTGTATCAAAAATAATTAATTTTGTATATACCTTTTTTGCAAATTTTTCGCATTTTTCCCATTCTGCTCGCAAAAAAGTTGTCTGTGAAACGATTGAAAGGCTTTTTTCAAGAAGATTTTTCTCATTTTTGTAAAGTTCTTCCAATTCGTTTGAATCTCGCACCACAAAAACATCACCTTTTGCGTGTCCGACAATTCCTTTTACCTCAGCGTGTTCGGGGTTTCCGGTTATTATCACAGTATCTCCAAGGGCTGTTCGTTCCGCAACAATGCGATGTATTCTTGCTACAAAGGGACAGGTTGCGTCCGCATAAGGAATACAATTTTTTTGAAGTTCCTCGATAACCGAAAGGGGCACTCCATGTGAGCGAAGTATTAAAGTTGCACCTTTAGGAACATCGGAAATATTCTCTACGGGATAAACGCCTTTAGCTTTAAGCCCATCGACAACTGTCGGGTTATGTATTATCTCTCCGAGAGTTACCGCAGGAATTCCCTTTTCGGCAAAGCCTTCGGCTATTCCTACGGCACGTTTTACTCCGAAACAAAAGCCTGCGGAATTTGCAACGATTATTTCTCTTTTCACTCCATGCGCTCCTTTGCAAGGGAAACTATTTTTTCAAAGGTTTCCTCGAAATTCATTTCGGAATTATCGAGTAAAACTGCATCCTCTGCCAATTTAAGCGGTCTGAAATCCCTGTTGATATCGTTGTCATCCCTTTGAAGGACATCTTTTAACACATCGTCATAGTTTGCCTCAATTCCCTTTTCGGCAAGCTGTTTCACCCTTCTCATAGCACGAATTTCCGGCTTTGCTGTAAGGAAAATTTTAAGCTCCGCATCCTGTAAAACAACCGTACCGATATCTCTGCCGTCCATTACAACATTGTTCTTTTCGGCAATATCACGCTGCATATCGAAAAGAAAATCTCTTACCGCAGGAATTGCGGAAACATCCGATGCTGCTGCGGAAACGGATTCGGTTCTTATAAGAGCGGAAATATCCTCATCGTTGAGAAAAATATGCTGCACTCCGTCGATATGTTTCATTTCTATTTTTATTTCCGCAAGCAGTGGTACAACTTCCTCGATTGAGGCGGTTTTTGCGCCTTTTCTAAGCGCATAAAGTCCAATTCCTCTATAAAGCGCACCCGTATCAACATAGACAAAGCCGAGCTTTTCGGCAACCGCCTTTGCGGCAGCACTTTTTCCGGCGCCTGCAGGCCCATCTATTGCGATTTTCATAGTTTTCCTCCTTAAATTGCCGTTCCGGCTGCATAACCGGTGGCAAAAGCTATTTGAAGGTTGTAACCTCCGGTTTCGGCATCAAGGTCGAGCACCTCTCCGGCAAAATAAAGTCCCGGACAGAGCTTTGATTCCATTGTTTTCGGATCGACCTCTTTCACCGAAACACCTCCCGCGGTAACAACTGCGGTTTCGATATCTCCGAGTTCCACAGGTTTTATGTCGAAAGATTTTATTGCGGCAACTAAATCGAGCCTTTGTGCTTTTGTAATTTGATTTACCTTAAGTTCCGGATCGATTCCGCTTTTTTTCACAACATAGGGTATAAAGCTTCTCGGAAGAAGTTCATCAAGAGAATTTGCAAAACAGCGATTTTTCTTTTCGGAAAAATCACGGAGTATTCTTGAATCGAGTTCCTCCTCCGAAAGACCCGGTTTCAAATCAAGCTCAATGCGGTAGTCGGAAATATCCGTGCTCATAAATGAGCTTGCGCTGAGCACCAAAGGTCCGGAGATGCCCTCATGGGTAATAAGCATCTCGCCTAATTCTTCATATATGGGTTTCTTCTTTTTGGCATTATAAAGCCTTAAAACGACATTTTTAAGAGAAAGTCCCGCTGCCTCGGAGAGGTTTTCGGCTGTATAAATCCCTACAAGTGAAGGCCTTGTTTTAACAACCGTATGTCCTGCTTGTTTTGCAAGTTCATAACCGTCTCCGCTTGAACCTGTTGCGGAATAGCTGAGGCCTCCTGTGGAAACGAGCACCTTTTGAGCACGGAAAATTTCGCCTTTTTCCGTGAGCACGCCTTTGAGCACACCCTCCTCGATAACAAGGCTTTTTACCCTTTCCTGTTTAACTTCAACATTCTTATTTTTAATAAAAAGCTGAAGAGCATCGGCAATATCTATTGCTTTATCAGAAACGGGAAATACCCTTCTTCCCCTTTCTGTTTTAAGAGGAACTCCGAGATTTTCAAAAAGCTCCATTGTTGAAGCAGGTTTAAAGCGGTTCAATGCACTATAAAGAAAGCGCGGATTACTTCTTACATGGCGAAAAAACTCCTCGGGCTCGCAGTTATTTGTAACATTGCAGCGACCCTTTCCCGTAACAAGTATTTTTCTTGCAGGGCGACGGTTTCGCTCAAGAATGAGCACGCTTTTTCCGTTTTGAGCAGCATATCCTGCTGCAACGCAGCCCGCTGCTCCGCCTCCGACTATTATTACATCATAAGTTTTCATGCTCATCGCTCTTTTCATAAACCTCATATTCCGACCAAATTCGCTCAAGCTGATTAAATGTGGCTGAAATTTCACTTCTGCGTCTTATTCCTATTGCAACAATAAGCGCATTTATGAGCGAAAGCGGTGCTACAAGCGAATCCGCAAAGGATGCCATATCACTTCTTGCAAGAAGAATTCTGTCGCTGTATTCGATTATAGGTGCACTGTGACTGTCCGTAAGTGCAATTACAGTTGCGCCCTTATCATGTGCATATTTTGCGGCTTTTATGGTACGCTTGCTGTATCTCGGGAATGTTATTGCAATAAAAACATCCCCCTCACCGATATTCATTATCTGCTCAAAAACCTCGCTTGTGCTTGAGGTTGCAACATTTCTTACATTATCAAAGATTTTATAAAAATAAAAGCTCAAAAAGCTTGCAAGCGAAGCGGAGCTTCTTACACCGAGTATGTAAATATGCTTTGCGGAGACAATTGTATCCGCAACCTTATTGAATTCCTCACTTGAAGTGTCCTCAAGAGTTCTTCTGATTTTTTCTATATCCATATTGAGAACCTTTGTGAGGACATCGGAATTGCTCATACGGTCGCTTGTTATTTCAATTCTTTGAACCGTTGTAAGGCGATTGCGAATCATCTCCTGAAGTGCGTGCTGAAGCTCGGGATAACCGTCAAATCCGAGTTCAGATGCAAAACGCACAACGGTTGATTCTGAAACACCTACGGATTCACCGAGCTTTGCCGCAGTCATAAATGCTGCTTTATCATAATGTGAAAGTATAAAATTCCCTATACGCTTTTGGCCTTTTGAGAAACTATGCATATTTTCGGAAATTTTATGCAAAAAATCCTTGTTCACTTTCATTTCCCCCTATTTAAAATCTGCTTTACTAAAATTCATTTTATCAGCACTTCCTGCAAAAATCAATAGAAATCCGTCTAAAAACGCTTATTTATTCGATTTTTTTGCAAGTTCTTATAAATTTTGATAGTTTAAGCTGCAAAAATTCATTTTCGGGTAAAGTTGATTTTTGCAAGTCAGTCTATTTTCGCTTTCTTTTTTACAAAAAAAGCGGTACAAAAAGTACCGCTTTTTAAATTAAATATCATCAGGAATTTCAAGTCCGAGCACATCGTAATATTCCGGGGTGAATTTTATTTTACTATAATCGAAATTTTCAAGAAGATTTTTTACATATCCGAAAGGATCTTTCATCGGTTTTATTCCAAGTTCATTTTCCAAAATTTTCAGAACTTTTCGGCGTTCATCAATAAATTCGGTGCTGTTTTTCATAAATTCATCAAATCCCGCTCTGTCAAAAATATTTATCTGCTCAGCAGCAGTTGTTCCTTCACAGGCAAGTATAAGGCTTATAAAACTTTCAAAATCCTCTGCCATAGGTTTTACAAACCTATCGTCTGCGCTTTCGGGATTCACTGCAAAAACCATCTCACCGAAACCGTCAATAAAGCAATAATGAATTCCGTCACATTCCCATCCTATCACCTTTGCACCTTTCGGAGTGCAGAAATATCCGCCCTCCTCATCGCCTTTTTCAAGACCGATTATGGACATATCCACATCAAGGCTTTTGAATTTTTCATAGACCGTCATTATCCTCACCTCATTTTTATTTTAGCACAGCGGATATTCTTTGTAAATATTTCTAAGCCATGCTGTGCTGACGGCCTTTATGGTCTATTGTGTAATTTTCGCTGTAAATTATATCGGACACCTTAACAAACTCATAACCGCCGTTTTTAAGTATTTCAAGTATTTGCGGAAGTGCCTCAAGGGTATTTTTCTTTCCGGAATGAAAAAGGATTATACTGCCCTTTTCGACATTTTGAGTTACGCTTTCAATCATTTCCGGTGCGGTTTTATCCATCCAATCACGGCTGTCCACATCCCACTGAATAGTTGTGAAACCCATTTCCGAGGCGGTTTTTATAAGCTCGCTTGAATATGAACCGCTCGGTGCACGGAAAAGCTTTGCTTTTCCTCCACCTGCATTTTCAATATGCTCACAAGAGCGCAAAAGCTCTTTTCGCACCTCGTCCATACTTATTTTTGCCATATCCGGATGAGTGTTGCTGTGCGTCCCGATTTCATGCCCTGCGTCTTTTATCATTTTCACCTCATCGGGATTATCCTTTGCCCACTGTCCTAAAATGAAAAATGTTGCTTTTGCATCATATTTTTTGAGCATTTCCAAAATTGTTCGGATATCATCTGCCTCCCATGCACAGTTAAATGTAACCGCAACTTTTTTATCGGGAATTTCCACCGAATATATCGGCAAAAGCCTGCTCCCCTCGCCCATTGCAACGCTGTTCACTGCAAAAATCGCAAGCGCTATAAAAATCAAAACTGCGGCAAAAACTGCCCAAAGGGGTCTTTTTCCAAGGCCGTAATCCTCTTTATCAAAAGCCATTTTTGTGCCCTCCTTAGTTGATGTCGAAAAAGATTATGCTGCTTTTTTGAATAAAATTCCTTTATAGCCATCACAATTCAATCACAAAACTTTTGTTTCCTAAAATTTTCGCAAAAATTCTTGACGATTAGGCGTTTAATGCAATATAATATTTATCTTAGTTTTTATTTTTTATAAGAGGTCTTTTTAATGCACGAATTTTTACATTTGTTTGAGCATACCGCTGAACATGTTGCGTCTTCGCTCCCTTTTCTTTTTGCAGCGTATTTGCTCATTGAATTTATTGAACATCGTCACGCAGAAAAATTTGCCGCATGGCTTGCTAAATTCGGAAAAGCCGGAGCAGTTGTCGGAGCAGTCCTCGGAATTGTTCCTCAGTGCGGATTTTCGGTTGTTGCCGCAAACCTTTATTCAAACAGAATAATCACAGCAGGAACTTTGCTTGCGGTTTTTATTTCCACAAGTGATGAGGCTATTCCCGTTCTTATTTCAAATCCGCAAACTGTCGGAAAAATAATTCCGCTTATTCTTTCAAAACTTTTTCTTGCAATAGTTGCAGGTCTTTTAGTGGACAAGCTCGGTGTTTTCAGCGTTACCAAAAAAGAGCTTGAGGTTTTAGAGGAGGAGCATTCTCATTGTCATACCGAAGGTCATCACGGTCTTCTCAAAAGCGCCCTCCTTCACACAGTAAAAACCTTCGGATTTATTTTTGTAGTTATGCTTGCCCTTGAGTTTTTCATTCATGCAGTGGGCGAGGATGCTTTTGCAGCTTTCATCACCGGAAACAGCATTTTCCAACCTCTTTTTGCGGGAATTGTAGGACTTATCCCTAACTGTGCATCCTCAATTATTATCGCACAGCTTTATGCTGAGGGCGCAATTTCTTTCGGTGCAGCACTTGCAGGACTTTCTGTCGGCGCAGGAACAGGTCTTCTTGTTCTTTTCCGCAATAACTCCGACAGAGTTGAATCCGTGAGAATAACCGCTATTCTTTTTGCGGTTTCGGTACTTACGGGTACTGTTTTGCAGTTTATTCTTTAATAAGCTGTTGCAAAAGCTATTTATATATGATAAAATATAACAAGAATTTAATATAAATAGG
>CAZEKU010000068.1:0-5794 GCA_964512935.1 uncultured Oscillospiraceae bacterium
TAACAATTTCCAACGCAGAAGTTTTATTCTTCTCAAATTTTCCGAGATTTCTCAAATCTCCCTCGGGCATTGCATTGGTTTTGCTATCATAAATAATGCTGTGCAAGCTTTTTTCGGCAGTGTTCAAAATATTTTCTCCGGAAACCCCTGTAAAGAATAACATGAGCACAGCGCAAAGCAATACACATCCCGCAGCACAGCCTAAAATAGGTACGACAACTTTAAATGAAACTTTTCCGCTGTTTTCAGGTTTCAAAACAGAAATCAGCAGCAATATTGCTCCCGCTATAAAAACTGCAAAATACTCATCCGTGCTCAAAAATCCGGTGGTAAGTCCAAGTATGCTCAAAGCTGCTGCAGGAATGAGTGGGAATATGTTTTTCTCACAAACTGCGGTGCTCAAAAGTGACGCTGCCGCAGTTATTATAAGAATTGCCGATATATTTTCGAGAGAATTTCCCGAAATTTCTGCGGTAAGATATATTTTTCCATTAAGTACCGTTAAAAAATCGCAGATATCATTGCATAAAACCAGCAATCCGTTTCGCAAAGTCGGCACTGCAAAAGCTGCTGAAATACAAAGGAGCGATATTCCCATAGGAATATATTTTCCGTATTTTTTATCATAAATCAATACCGGAATTGCTGTCAAAAATGCTATTGCAATGCTCAAAATTGTTTCTACTTCGACCGACGGAAATGCTTTAAAAAACATTTGTGCAAATCCGAATGCGGTGATAAAAACAATGAGCATTTTTGGCAAAAGCTCTTTTAATGTTCTGCTCTTTTTTTCTTCGGTAAGTATTCTTAAAGAATTTTCTTTTTTCATATGCCGAACTCCAAAAATTCCAAATCCTCGGAATAATTTTTCTCGTCAAAAGTAATTACATTGCTTCCGACTGCAGTTTTATCGCAAACAAGAATACTTGCACCGGCCTTATCTAAAAGCTCGGACGGTGCTTGTTTAGCTACGCAAATTACCTCTCCGAAGTTTTCGAATACATTTTCATTCTCCTCTTCTTCGGGATCAAAGGGACAATATTTTATAAGTCTCGGAATAGCTTCCAAAAGATCCGCATCCGAAGTTATTCGGACGTTTTCATTTCTGTTTCCGTCGTTCCAACCGAGTACAAATTCGTATCCGTTTCTGCAAAGGCCCTGTGCAACCGAGGATATTACCTCTGCCATTGCATCCATTTCGGCAGGACTTGATTTTCCTGAGGTTTTATCCCAATAAAGCATTATATTTTTTGCTATAGGAAGGCTCGGATCACGCACTATTGTTTTATCAAGCTTTTCCGAAAGTTTCCAATGTATCTGCTTTATGCTGTCACCGGGAGCGTATTCTCTTATTTGAAATGTTTCCGAAAAATCGTTTCCTTTTTTATCCGGGGAATAGCTTTCGCTGTCCTCCGGAACCGGAAGCATTCCTCCGAAAACAATTAAAGGTAAAAATGTTTCCGGAAGAACTGTCATTTTCCCTTTTGCAAAAGAAAAATTTTTAAGCTCAAGGGGTATAAATCCGAATATGTCCATCAGATAGATTTGTTTTACATTTGCGGTAACATAACCGCAAAAATCCGATGAAATAAAGAACTCCGCCTCCGTTTTTCCTTTAGAGGGAACGGAAAATTTTATTACCTCTTCGATATTTTCAGAGGTAAGTCGGTTTTTTATTTCCACCTCACATATACCATTGAGCACCGGGAAAGGCGAATTATTTTCAAAAACCACTTTTCCCACAACATTTTTTCCTTTTTCAGCTGTTACAGGCAGCTCTGCTTTTGCACTAAGTTTGCCTTTCACGAAGAAATTCATACAGAAGGTTGCCGCTGTAATCAAAATCACTAAAACAAAGCAGAATAATGCAGAATGTGAATTTTGTAAAAGGAAAACCGAAAATAAGAATATTTCCAAAGCCGCAAACAGCAATGCAGACCTTAATATCTCTTTTTTCATTTCAGTTTAAACTCCGTTACATCAGGTTTTTTGACCTTTTTTACAATATCCGCAAGAATTTCCTCTGCGGAAAGCTCATGGAGCTTTGCTTTTGCCTCAAGTATTGTTCTATGAGCGCAAACATCCGGGAAAACTGCCTCTACATCATCGGGAATAACATAATCTCTGCCCTCAAGGAATGCATAAGCCTTTGCAGCACGGCAAAGTGCAAGCGCACCACGGGGGCTTATTCCAAGCTGAATATAGGCATTATGTCTTGTTTCTTCCACAAGCTCGGATGCATAGGCATAAACGCTGTCTGCTACGAAAACATTCTGTGCCTTTGCGATAAGCTCGTTAAGAGTGTTTTTATCTGTTACGGGAACGATTTTATCAAGGGGATTTTCATGATGACGATCCTTCATAATCTCAATTTGGCTTTTGAGATCGGGGTAACCCATGCTTGTTTTTATAATGAAACGGTCAAGCTGTGAGGACGGAAGCATCTGAGTTCCTGCGGAGCCTGCAATATTCTGTGTTGCTAAAACTATAAAAGGCTCAGGAAGCTTGTGGCTTACTCCGTCAACAGTAACTCTGCGCTCCTCCATTGCTTCAAGCAATGCAGACTGAGTTTTGCTTGAGGTTCTGTTTATCTCATCAGCTAAAAGGAGATTTGTCATTACAGCACCTGGTTTATAGGAAAGTTCGCCTTTTTCTCTGTCGTAAACAGAAAAGCCTATAATATCCGAGGGCATTGTATCGGAGGTGAACTGTACCCTTTTATTTTCAAGACCGAGAACCTTTGAAAATGCCATTGCCATGGTTGTTTTTCCTACACCGGGGACGTCCTCCATAAGCACATGACCCTGTGCAAGCACAGCCATAAGCACTTTTTTTATAACATCGTCTTTACCGATTATAACCTTTTTAATTTCGCTTTGAATTTTTTCTGTAAGTTCGTTCATTTTATTTCCTCCGCATCAATCGTAAAATACAAATGCACCGCTTTTTCCGTTTTCAAAATTTATAAGAGCCATAAATGCCATCATAGCCTGGTTTGTTGCAAGTCCATCGCCCTTTTCGTCATCCATCATATGAGAAAAACTTCCGTTGCTCTTACGGAAATCGAAGAGTGCATCATAAACCGAGGTTCCGTGTTTTATAAATCGCTCATCGGTTTTAGGGTCAACTCCGTTTGCACAAAGTGCAATTATAACCTGGCTTATACTTTCGGAGGTTTTTGTATTCATACCAGAAAATGTTCCATTGCCGTTTTGAACTTCCGAAAGGAATGCAATTCCTCTTTCAACTGCGGATTTTACATTTGCATCATCGGTATAAGGTGCAAGAGAATGGAGTGCCATAGCGGTCATATCCACATCGGATACCTCTCCGAAACCGAATGAACCGTCATCGTGCTGCTCACTGAGCAGAGATTCAATAATGCTTTCCCTTGTATAGCGACTACCTTCGGGTACTTCGAAATTATTGCAATCAAGTGCAAGAAGTGCATAGATATATCCGTTTATTCCCTGATTTGCAAGATCCTCATTTATATAATTGTAAATTCCATCTGCCACAAGGTTTATTTTTGTTCCGTCGGGATACGTTCCGAATGCGGTAGCATCGCCTCCGAGAGCTGCAACTACCATAATTGTTCTATGCCATTCTGTTGCTTTTGTTGTATCAAGTCCACCATCGGTTGCATATTTTTCGGTAACTTTTTCCTCAAGTTCAGCAAGGTAACCGTCAAAATCGTCCTCAAGACCAAATTCCTTAAAGAGAATTGCTGTCCAATCGCAGATTGATGCTCCTGATGCAAAGCCCTTGTTTCCTGTAAGGAGATTTGCGTTTTCCTTTACTCCGAAAAGGTCCTTTTGTGCTAAAGCGGTATTTATACCGACATCAAGAGTTGTTTTCTCCTCTCTTTTTCCTGAGCAGGAGCAGAGTATCAGCATAATTGCAAGGCATAGTGCCACTATTTTATAAAGCTGTTTTTTCATTCGCTTTCTTCGCCCTCTCCTTCATCGTATCCGCCATCACCTTCACCCGTTGCGGGGATAGGCTCTGTTTCGTGTTTATGGCAGATATCACATTCATATTCTATATATCCGTCTTCGGTTTCGGTAGGCTCAACACGGTCAACTTCCGAATATTCATGGTCAAGTTCGTAATAACCACCATCGCTCCAAATTCCGCAGTAACCTGCAAGAGTTCCGTCGCCTATTCCCGAACCTCCTATATCCTTTCCGCCTGCAACGGTAAACCTGAGATACAGAGTATCTCCGTCGGAAAGATTATATGCCGAAAGACCTCTTCCGGGATAGAGAGTTCCGTTTATGGAATACATCCAACCGGAAACGGATGTGAAATCTCCTGCAAAAAGTCCACCGGAGGGTGCTCCGGTAAGAGAAAGTCCGTCACGGAGTACACATTCCCAAAGTTCCGGAGGAACCTCGGGGGTACCTGCATATCCACTTATGCCTTTTACATAAAAACCATTTTCGGTGGTACCGCTGTAATGTACCGAAAGTCCCATATATCCTGCTGCATCCACAAGAGTTTTTGCGGCAGTATCGCCTTGAAGTATTTCGATTTCATATTCACCGATTATTCCAAGTCCTGCGGGAGTTGCATCTATTATTACAGTTGCAATTCCTATTGAAGAACCATCACCGCCGCCGCTGAATTCAATTTCATAACAGCGGTAAGAAGAATTTCCATAATCATCCCATGCGGTGACTTCTACGGTTTGGTTTGGTGATTCACCGAAAACAAGATCGTATTCAAATCTTTTTGAACCGGTGGGATTATCTACAACTCTTCCGTTAAGCTCTACCCTTATATGGTTTGAATAAAGTGTTCCGCTTACGGAGGATTCTGCATATACGCAGAAGGTATAGTACTTATTCGAAAGCTTTGTTCCGTCATCATCAAGACTTGTTTCGATATATACGCCCTCGCCCACATCGGGATTTGACGCATCCGCTTTTTCAGCCTGATAGGTTATTATATACTGAACCGAAGAAACGGTTTTTTCGTCCTCCTCAAGGAAGATTGTGAAATAGTTTGCCCCGAGAGCTAATTTTGCTTCATAATAATCGTCGGCTGTTTCAAGCACCTCACCGGATGCTTTTGTTTCATTATTTTTGAAATTTACGGTTAGAGAATGTTTTTCGCTTCCGTTTTCTATGTAAGCGAAAAAGCTGAACATATCTCCGGAAAGTTCACTGCTTGTGACAATCTTGTTTTCAAGGTCTGTAACAACAGTGGGATTTCCGTCACCGCCCTCGCCACCGATATTTCCTGAGCCGTCTCCGGCGGCATCGCCGTCGAAGGCATTGCTCGGATTATTCTTGTTAGGATCTTTGTTTCCGTCATTATCCTTTTTCGGTGTTTCGGGAATACCTTCGGGTATCTGTTCATTTTTGTTTTCGGGTAAATCCGTAGGATTATTCGGCGAGGTTTCGCTGTCATCATTCTCTCCGGAAAGGTTATTTTCCAAAAGAGTATTAGTGCCTTTTGTTCCGAAAATTACATCCGGAACTAAATCCTCCGGTGAACCCATGCTGCTTTCCGGAATGCTTTTTGCTGAAGCAGCGAAGAACGCAGGAAGCGTTATGAGCACCGCTATAACAAGCACCGTGCTCAAAATTCTAAATAGATTCTTTTTGAGCATATTATTTCCTTTAAATTAGAACAGCGGAGCACCTGTATTCGGGTTGGTTTCTTCGGATTTAGCAGAAGAAACTGCATCCGCCGGTTTTTTTGTTGTGATACTGTAATTTCCGAGGGTTGTTCCCGCTCCATTTTCAAGGGTGAGCACGATATTTTTGTTTATATCTGCGCTCATATA
>CAZEKU010000068.1:5804-6878 GCA_964512935.1 uncultured Oscillospiraceae bacterium
GTGAACTCGTCAAAATATTTGCCGTCCTTGGTGATATAGTAAGTTATAACATCCTCTTCTTCAACTCTTATACCGAGATTTTCTCTGAGCTGATAATATGTGCAGCCGAGATTCCACTCGATAATAAAATCGCTTTCGATAGGCTGTTTTCCATAGAATGTGAGGCTGTAATTTTTTGTTTTGGTTTCGGAATCCAAATCGCCCACACTGTTTTTATAGATAAAGTTTACACCACGCTGCATGGAACTTACATTCGGGATAGTTATTTTAACTCCCTCTCCACAGTTTAAAACAAGTTTTTTATCAGCTATTGCTCTAAAGGCTGTGGTTGCGATAACAGTAGGAGAATCGGCTTTAGGAGGATTATATTCCTTATCTCCGTAACCGTATTTATAGGAAAGATAATCGGAATAACCTCTTGCGTCCTCGGACATTACCTCGGCAGCATTTTCTTTACCATTTGCAGCCCATTTTATATATTCGTATTCGAAAATCGAAACATCGCTTACAACGGTATATTCTGCGCTGGTATAGGTTTTATCCTTGGTTTTTGCTGTTATTTTATAAGTGCCTGATGCGTAGGATGTGCTGTAATTTTGCGGAACGGTTATTTTTGCAACATAGACAAAGCTTTCGCATTTTACTTCATAATAGGTCACTTTGTTTTCGTTATTAAGTTCTTCCGCAAGCTTTGTTGCTTTTTCATAGGTAAGTCCTGTTCCCTTAGAAGCAACTTCACCTGTTGCACGGTTATAAACCGAATATTTTTCACCGATACTGCGGTATTTTTCGGGATCAAAATCTAAAAGCTGGCCTTTAAGATCACCGCTGAGGCAAAGCTCCATATCATCAAATTCGATATCCGAAAGTATTCCCACATAGAAAACACCGCCTGCTGGTTTATCCACAAAGAAGGTTTCGGGTGTATCAACACTGTTATCGAGTTTTATTGTATCGTTAAGTCTTGTTTTGGTTTTCGTACCCTCTTTTACGGGTTTAAGCTCAAGAGCACCTGTGCTTACGGTAATTTCCACAATATCGTAAGGTTTTTCATCGCTTCCGACATTTTCGTAT
>CAZEKU010000069.1:0-6872 GCA_964512935.1 uncultured Oscillospiraceae bacterium
TTTCTCCGTTTTTTTAATTTTGAATTTCATTTTTACCTTTTATCTTTCGTAAAGGGATATTATTTCTTTTCGAATTCTTTCGTTTGCATTTTTAATTGCAAGAGATTTTGCGTTTTCGGAAAGCTCGCTGAGCTTTGCTCTATCTTCGGTGAGCTCTGCTACAACCTTGCAGAGAAGTTCGCCTGTAAGATCTTTTTCTTCAATTACAACGCCTGCTTTATGGTTTGCAAGAACCATTGCATTATGATATTGGTGATTTTCCGCAACATTGGGTGACGGAATGAGCACGGAAGCTTTTCCCGCTGCTTTAAGTTCAGCAAGGGTTATTGCTCCGCAGCGTGAAATAACAAGGTCTGCTGCTGCAAGACAGCGTGGCATATCGTCTATGTATTCCCTTATTATGAGATTGTCGTGCTCATGAGCATCTATACCTTTTTCTTTGAGCATATCAAAGTAATATGAGGGTCCGTAATATGAACCCGAACCGTGGATATGCACGAAGTTTTTAGTCGAAAGATGCCATGCCATAAGCTCTGCAACCGCTTCGTTAAGCCTTTGAGCACCGAGACTACCTCCGAAAGAGAGAATGCATATTCTATCTCCGACATTGTAAAATTCTCTTGCAGAATCTCTGTCCTGGGTAAATATTTCCTGGCGAACAGGGTTTCCGGTTACGATATATTCTTTTCCCTCGGGAAGGAATTTTTTACTTTCCTCCACATCAAGAAGTATTTTATCGACATATTTTGCAAGGAGCTTTGTGGTTACTCCGGGGAAAGCATTGCTTTCCATTGCGATTGTCTTATAGCCCATAAGCGCAGCTTTTCTTACTACGGGGCCGCTTACATAACCGCCTGTTCCTATTACAATATCCGGATCAAAGCCTTTTATTATCTCCTTTGCTCTTGATGAGCTTCCCGCAAGATACCAAAGTGCTTTTATGTTATTTTTTATATTGTGCAGGGAAATTCTGCGCTGTATTCCCAAAACTTTTATCGGAGCAAAATCGTAGCCTGCCTTCGGCACAATTCTCGACTCCATTCCTTTAGGATTTCCAACGAAAAGTATTTTTGTTTCGGGATCATTTTCTTTCATATAATTTGCGACGGCAATGGCCGGATTTATATGTCCGGCAGTTCCTCCGCAGGCAAAAAGTATTTTCATAATTCCCTCCGTTTATCTTTTTTGGATGGAAGATTTTTTTGAAACAGAAAGCACTATACCCATTTCACCGAGCGTCATCAAAAGCGCCGTTCCTCCGTATGAAAAGAACGGAAGTGATATTCCCGTATTAGGTATTGTGTTTGTAACAACGGCTATATTGAGCACCACCTGGAGTCCTATATGGGTAACACAGCCTGCCGCAAGAAGTGAACCGAATTTATCGGGACAGCGCATTGCGATTATAAAGCCTCGTGCAACAAGAAGTGCAAAAAGCAAAACTATCATAGATGCACCTATAAAGCCAAGTTCTTCGCAGGCA
Source organism: uncultured Oscillospiraceae bacterium (assembly GCA_964512935.1). Lineage (GTDB taxonomy): Bacteria > Bacillota > Clostridia > Oscillospirales > Ruminococcaceae > UMGS1668. The sequence continues at coordinate 1,484 of CAZEKU010000069.1, forward strand.
ACAGGGAAAATAAAGTCGTTTTGCGGTTCGGGAATATACAGATATTTCTGTCTTGAGTTACCGAGTCCCGCACCCCAAAGTCCGCCTGAGCCTATGGCGATAAGTGACTGGATTGTTTGGAAACCACCCTCGTGATAATAGGAATATGGGTCAAGCCATACCTGTACTCGGTCACCCGTATATTCCATAAACTGTGGGAATATAAGTACAAGCACTACCGCTGCAACACCTGCGCCTATAAGGGCACCGAAATATCTGAACCTTGTTCCGCCAAACCACATCATTGAAATTCCGAGTGCACCTATAATAATTGTACCCGAAAGATGGCGGCTTAAAATGACGAGCAGGGCCATTATTCCAAGTGCAACGCCGAAAGGCAATACTCCGTATTTAAATGTTTGCATTCTGTTCGAATTTGTTGCGGCAAAATGCGCAAAAAGCACTATAATTGAGAATTTTGCGATTTCCGAAGGCTGGAATGAAAAGCCGCCTACATATATCCATCTTGCGAAACCATATTGGTCACGCATGAAAATATCTGCAAAAAGCAAAAGCATAACCGCTCCGGCATAGAGAATTAGTGAATATTTTTGAAGGATTTTGTAGTTCACCTGGGAAACAAAAAGCATTGCAGATACACCCACTACTGCAAAGAAAAGCTGACGCTCGATATAATAAAAGCTGTTGCCTTTATTATAAAAAGCATAGGCATGGCTTGCCGAAAAGAGCATTACAAGGCCTATTGTAAGCAAAATCAGCACAAGCACGAGGAACGTTATATCAATTTTTCCCCGTCTGTGTTTTGCTTCAAAAAGGCGCTCTTTTGCTGCTGCCACGGGTATGAAGCTGTTAAGATCAATGTTTATAGCTTTCATTTTCTGCCTTTCTTAATGGGTAATGGATTTAGAGCATTGTTACAGCAAGAACGGATACTGCCGCTCCTATTGCTCCTACAATGCAAAATACTATAACTATTTTCCATTCGCTCCAACCGCTCATCTCAAAATGGTGATGTATTGGTGCCATTTTGAATACACGCTTTTTGCGGAGCTTATAACTTCCGATTTGGATTATATCGGAAAGAGTTTCAAGAACATATACGATTCCGGCAAAAACAAGTATCACCGGTATATTAAGTCCGAATGCGAGAGCGCAAATCATGCCTCCGAGGAAAAGTGAGCCTGTGTCACCCATGAAAACTTTTGCAGGGTGGCAATTCCAAAGGAAATATCCGGCGCAGCCACCTGCAAGGGCTGCTGCCATAAAGCCCATTCCGGTATTTTTAAGAATAGCGGACATTACAATAAATCCACAGGCACAGACGAATGTTACAGAGGAGCAAAGTCCGTCTATTCCGTCCGTAAGGTTTACTGCATTTGAGGCGCCTACGATAATAAATACTGCCAAAGGATAATAGAGCAAACCGATATCAATCTGTCCTATAAAAGGTATTACAAGGACAGTTGAAAGGGTTCCCGAAAAATAAATGCCCACAAGGAACATTATTGCAAGAAGTACCTGACCGATAAGCTTTTGTTTTGCGGTAAGTCCTTCGTTTTGCTTACGCACTACCTTTGTGTAGTCATCTATAAAGCCGAGAAAACCGTATCCGAGTGCCATTGCAAGGCCGCTTCCGTATTTTATTTTTTCGGTTGCAGGCGCATCTTTCATAAAGAAAAATGCAAGGCAGCTTGCGGCAACTATGCCTATTATAAACATAATTCCACCCATTGTAGGGGTTCCCTCTTTATTTTTGTGCCAATTAGGGCCTATTTCAAGAATGCTTTGACCGAAATGGAGCTTTCTTAAAGCAGGTATAAGTATATATCCCGAAAGGGCGGCTATTACAAACGCAACAAATGCGATAACAGCAATTTGCATAAAATTTCCTCCGTTTTATGTTTCTTCGTAAAATGCTTCCGCTATGTCCTCAAATTTCATTCCTCGGCTTGCTTTAAGCCATATCATATCGCCCGGCATTGCTTTTTCTCTGAGCACCTTTGACAGCTCTTCCTTTGTTTCAAAATGATAAGCATTTGAAAGTCCGTTTTCTCTTGCGGAAATTACTGTTTGCTCCGAAAGTTTTCCAAAGCATAAAAGCATATCCACCTTTTCCGAAGCGAGTTTTCCCACCTCTTTATGAGAAATTTCAGCTACTTTTCCAAGTTCGAGCATATCTCCGAGCACAGCAATTTTTTGAGCACCGGGTTTTATTTTTTGAGCACCGAGTGTGTTGAGTGCTGCTCTCATGGAATCGGGATTTGCATTATAGCAGTCCTCTATAACGGTAACACCCCTGCAGCTACGCACCTTTTGTCTCATTCCGGTATTCTTAAAATCCGCAAGTGCTGCAGCACATTGTTCGGGCTCTATTCCCGCAAAGACACCTGCACCGAATCCTGCAAGAGAGTTGAGCACATTGTGCTCACCCATTGTAGGAATATGTGTGGGATATTCTTTTCCGTTAAAGATGATTTTAAAATCCGTTTCACCGTCTTTTTCGGTGATATCCTTTGCACGGATATCCGCAGAAGCATCTCCGATTGCATAGTATACCACATTATAGTCCGTAAGACAAATATCTTTCATCATGTCGTTGTCTTTATTAAGGAGCAGGGTGCCTCCTTTTTTAAGACCTTCGACAATTTCGAATTTAGCCTTTTTTATATTTTCACGGGAACCGAGATTTTCGATATGGCAGGTTCCTATACAGGTTATTACTGCAATATCGGGTTTTGCCGGAATGGTAAGCTCTCTTATTTCTCCGAGATTGACCATTCCGAATTCAAGTACCATTGCCTCAATACTTTCATCAAGCTCCAAAATTGTTTTCGGAACTCCTACCTCATTATTAAGATTGTTTTCGGTTTTAAGGGTCTTATACTTGCTTTTTATTACGGATGCTATCATTTCTCTTGTGGTTGTTTTTCCGACAGAGCCTGTTACAGCTATTACCTTAGGAGAAAATTTGTTGCGATAGAGTCCTGCAATATCAAGAAAAGCCTGGCGTGTTGTGTTTACATAAAGAATATTATCGGTACCGTAATCACCGTCTTTTTGTACTACAGCCCAAAGAGCGCCGTTTTCCATTGCTGTTTTTACAAAGGCATGACCGTCAAATTTTTCGCCGCATAATGCTACAAAAATACTTCCCGGTTTTACATCCCTTGAATCCGTACAGATATCGGTTATTTCTATATCCGGAATTTCAGTTTTTGCTTTTGCACCGATAGCCTCGGCAATTTCTTTGAGTTTCAACGGAAGCAATTTTATTCCCTCTTCCCAATTATTTATTTAATTCTTTGATCAAGTTTTCGACTATTACTTTTTCGTCAAAATAAACCGTTCCGAAATCGAGCACCTGATAATCCTCATGTCCTTTTCCTGCAAGGAGAAGGACATCGCCTTTTTCGCAATGTTCTATTGCCCATTTTATCGCCTTATAGCGATCGGGCTCATAATAATACGGCACACCGCATTTTTCTATTGTAGGAAGGGTATCTTTTGCTATTTCCTCAACGGATTCATGGCGTGGATTATCGCTTGTAAGGATTATGAAATTCGACCTTTTTGCAACGGTTTCTACCATTTTAGGTCTTTTTGTTTTATCACGGTTTCCTGCGCATCCGAAAAGTGTTACTATTCTTCCCTCTGCACATTCGCTTATGGAATCTAAAACCTTTTCAAGAGCATCGGGGCCATGTGCAAAATCTCTTATAACGGTGAAATCGCCTTTATATATTACCTCAACTCTGCCTTTTACTCCGGGGCAGGTATTGAGTCCCTCAAGTGCTTCCTCGAAAGAAAGTCCGCAATTCATTGCGGCGCAGGCCGCAAGCATTGCATTTGATGCGGAAAATTTTCCGGGCATTGAAAATTTAACTCTTCCGATATCACCTGTTCCGACCATTGCAAATTTGCATCCATCGGGATAGTTTTTTACATCATGAGCTGTATAATCCGCAGAAATATCGCCTATTGAAACAGTTGTCACTGGTATTGAAAGCTCTTTTGAAAGCATTTTTCCGTATTCGTCATCAATGCATACCACTGCTTTTTCGCAGTTTTTAAAAAGCTCTTTTTTGGCATTGAAATAATTTTCCATGGTACCATGGTAATCAAGATGGTCCTGAGTAAGATTTGTAAAAACCGCTGTTTCAAAATGGCAGCCTTCGACACGCTTTTGATCAAGCGCCTGTGAAGATACCTCCATCACAACATACTCGCAGCCTGCATTTGCCATTCTTGAAAATACCGCATGGAGCTCTGCTGCATCGGGAGTTGTATATTTTGCCGGAAGGGATATATCTCCTATGAGATTTTGGATAGTTCCGATAAGTCCGACTTTTTTACCTGCCGATTCAAGAATATGCTTTATAAGATAGGTTATTGTTGTCTTACCGTTTGTTCCGGTAACACCTATGAGTTTCATCTTTTCGGAGGGGTTTTGGTTTATATTTGCACACATAATGGCATATGCAGCTCGGCTGTTTTCAACTATTATCTGCTGTGCAACTCCGGTATCCCTTTCCGCTACTATCCATGCAGCACCGCTGCGCTTTGCCGCTGCCGCATATTCATGTCCGTCGATATTTCCGCCTTTAATACACACAAATACCGAACCTGTTTCAACTCGTCTGGAGTCACTTGTAACATCTTTGACTTCAATATCTTCTATTTCACCTTTATATTCAACATTCCTTAAAAGCTCGGATAAAAGCAATCTTATCACCTCCGACTGAATACTTTATCACTCTTTTTCCGGTTCGTTTGAACTTACCGTAAAGCTTACCTCAATTATTGTTCCCGGCATTACCTTTTCACCTGCTACGGGAGTTTGGCTGTAAGCCACCTGGTCGGTTGCGGATTCGCTTACGCCTATAAGTTTAAGCTTAAGTCCCGCTCCAATAATGGCATTGTTTACTTCTGTAACACTCATTCCCGCAACATCCGGAACCTCTATTTCTTTCGGAATAAGGCTTTCATCGGTGTAGAGGGTTATTGTTGCACCTGCCTCGATTTTAGAGCCTGCCTCAGGCGACTGTGCTACAACGGTTGTTCCGTCACCGACTATTGTTACGGAATATCCCTGAAGTCTTAAAGTTGTCATTGCATCGTGAACGATATTTCCGGTGACATCCTTTACCTTACCGGTCATAGCCTCAAGCTCTGCTTCGGTATAGCTCGGTTCAATTCCCATATAGGGAAGAATATCCGCAAGCATTGCGCCTACTACAGGTGCTGCTACAACTGAGCCGTAGGGGTTTTCCATCTGCGCTTCATCAAGCAGAAGAAGTATTACAATTTGCGGGTCATCCGCAGGTGCTACTGCAAGGAAGGAAGATACATATGCTTCGACCTAACCGCTTTCGGTTACCTGGTCAAGTTT
>CAZEKU010000070.1:0-6867 GCA_964512935.1 uncultured Oscillospiraceae bacterium
AAATCGCCGCAGTCAGCATGAGGAGCAAAGTCAACTTTATGTTTGCCGCGAAGAATAGCAGCAGCAGTTGCAGCAGTGCGTCCGAGAGATTTACCTGCAGCGTCAAGAACATACCATTTGCGCTCGATAGTAGCAGCATTAGGCATAGTAGTGGACATAGCGTTTACCTCCTGTTTTTTTACTTATAATTACTTTTCGTTTAAAAGCGACAATCATTATTATAATTAAACAAACTCCCTTTGTCAACCGATTTTTGCAAAAAAATCAATTTACAAATCAATCGCTTTGATTTTCTTCGTTTTTCTTCTGTTTTCTTTGATTTTCTCATTTTCAATTTTCAAATTAAGCTTTTTAAAAAAGCTCAAAAAAGCCAATTATAAAGCCATTTTACAAAAAAACCGTGCTCTGTTCGAGCACGGTTTTTAATCTTTTAATATCAGAGGTAATCCTTTTCCGCCTTAGTCCATTTTTCAAGCTCCTCCTCGGTTGCGAGAACTTTGTGAGTTCCTTCAACAGTGCGAAGTTCACCTGCAAGATAGTCGATTCCGCTTGTGAAATAATCATAATGGAGCGAAACACGCTTTCTTTCAACTTCGGGATTGGGATGAGGAATTGCGGAGATAAGGCTTCTCGTATAGGGATGAATGGGATTTGCGAAAATCTCCTCGGTAGTACCCGTTTCAACAAGATGGCCTAAATGGAGAACACCTATTCTGTCCGAAATGTATTTTACCATTGAAAGGTCATGTGCGATAAAGAGATATGCTGCACCTGTTTCTTTTTGAATGTCTTTCATAAGGTTTACAACCTGTGCCTGAATTGAAACATCCAAAGCGGAAATACATTCGTCTGCGATTATGAGCTTAGGGTTCATAATAAGTGCTCTTGCGATACCTACACGCTGACGCTGACCGCCGGAAAACTGATGAGGATAACGCTCTGCGTGTTCAGGTGCAAGACCTACCTTTGCCAAAATTCTTGCGATTTTAGCATCACGATCGGCTTTATCCTTATAAAGATGGTGGATATCAAGGCCCTGGCCGATTATATCCGCAACCTTTTGACGAGGGTTGAGGCAAGCCATAGGGTCCTGGAATATCATCTGCATTTCGGTGCGGAGCTTTTTTTCGTCAGCAGCGCTCATTTTTCCGGTTATATCAATTCCGTCAAAAGTGATTTTACCGCCTGTAGGGTCATAAAGTCTTATTACCGAACGGCCTATGGTTGTTTTACCCGAACCGGATTCACCTACAAGGCCATAGGTTTCGCCGGGATATATTTCGAAAGAAACATCGTCAACGGCTTTTACGGTAAACTTTTTGCTGACAGGGAAATACTGTTTAAGATTTTCTACTTTAAGAAGCGGAGTTCTCTCTTCCATTTATTTCGCCTCCTTCAGCATACGATCAATTCTTGCACGGAGCTCCTTCGGCATTTCAACTTTCGGTGCATTATCGTCCAAAAGCCAAGTTGCCGCACAATGAGTATCGCTTACCCAGAACATAGGAGGTTCTTCGATCTCATCAATTTTAAGGGCATATTCATTACGAGCTGCGAAAGCATCGCCTTTTACCTCATGGAGAAGGTTAGGCGGGCTTCCGGGGATTGTATAAAGTCTTTCGTCGTCGGTATCGAGATCCGGAAGTGCCGAAAGAAGTCCCCATGTATAGGGGTGTTTCGGGTCATAATAGACCTCGTCGACAGTTCCCTTTTCAACGATTTTACCTGCGTACATGATATTTACAAAATCCGCAACCTTTGCTACAACGCCGAGGTCATGGGTAATATAGATAACGGAAATTCCGAGTTTTTGCTGAACATCCTTGATAAGTTCAAGAATTTTAGCCTGAATTGTAACATCCAAAGCGGTTGTAGGCTCATCGCAGATCAAAAGATCCGGGTTGCAGGAGAGTGCTATTGCGATAACAACACGCTGACGCATACCTCCGGAAAGCTGATGAGGATAGTTTTTCATACGCTTTTCGGGATCGGTTATACCTACCATATCAAGAAGTTCGACAGCACGCTTCCAAGCCTCTTTTTTAGGGGTTTTGAAGTGCCAAATCATGCCCTCCATAATTTGGTCGCCTATGGTCATAGTAGGGTTAAGGGAGGTCATAGGGTCCTGGAAAACCATTGCAATGCGCTTTCCGTTAATTGTACGGCGCATTTGTTTTTTTGTAAGTTTAAGAAGGTCAACGGTTTCCTCCTCGCCCTTATCGTTTTTATAGGTGAAAAGGGCTTTGCCCGCTTCAACCTTTCCGTTAGTATCAAGAATACCGATAGCGGTTTTTACGGTTACGGATTTACCCGAGCCCGATTCGCCTACTATTGCAACGGTCTCGCCTCGTCTTACCGCAAAGTCAACATTTCTCAATGCGTGAACTTTACCTGCGGTTGTTCCGAAAGAAACGGACAGACCTTCAACTTTAAGGATAAAATCGCCTTTTTCCTGCATATAAATCTGCCCCTCCTTTACATATCTTTTTGCTTCGGGTCAAGTGCATCACGAAGACCGTCTGCTACAAGGTTAAAGCTCAACATCAGCAGTGCAAGAACTATAAGCGGAGAAAGTATCATATAGGGGTGGGTTGTAAAGTTCTTGTATGCGTCGGAAATAAGTGTACCGAGGGATGCCATAGGTGCAGGAATTCCAAGACCTACGAAAGCAAGGAATGCCTCGGTGAAAATTGCATGAGGAATTGAGAACATTGTCTGAGTAATAATCTGTCCGATAATGTTCGGCATAATTTCTTTGAAAATTATACGAATAGGGCTTGCGCCGAGGGTTTTCGATGCAAGAACGAACTCCTGCTCTTTAAGTTTGAGCATTTGAGCACGGGCAATTCTGCTCATAGGAATCCAACCGGTTATCATAAGAGCAACTATTATTGCACCAAGACCGGGGCTGAGCACCAATATCATAAGGGTTACGATTACAAGGTTAGGGATACTGTTGAGTATTTCAGCGCAGCGCTGCATAACAGCATCAAGTTTGCCGCCGAAATAACCGGAGATAAGTCCGTAGGAAAGTCCGAAAAGTACATCTATTACAACCGCTACAACAGCGATATAGAGGCTTATTCTTGTTCCTTCCCAAACACGGGTGAATATATCACGGCCGAGAGTATCCGAACCGAACCAGTAATAAACATCCTCAAGGCCATCTTTTTCATAGCCGTTTACCTCAAATTCAAGCTCACCGAGGATCATTTTTTCACTGCCGTCAAAAATTCCGAGTTTTTCAAGGCCGGGTATTCTCGGAGCAAGGTTTTGCTGTGAAATTATCTGACTTTCATAGGTATAGGGAGTCATACTCGGTCCGAATACCGCAAAGAAAATTATGATAGCGATCATAATAAGTCCGAAAATCGCACCTTTATTTCTCAAAAAACGCACAAGTGCATCTTTCCAATAGTTTTGCGAGGCAAAGTTGCGGTCTACATGAGCGTGTACATCGTTATTTGTAAGCTCAAAAGCATCTGCCGGGAGCTTGGAGTAATCAAAATTTTCAGCTTTCATGATTATCCTCCTTCGACAGACGAATTCTCGGGTCAATTACACCGTAAAGGATATCGACCACCAGCATTATGGTTATGTACATAAGGCTGTAAATGAAAGAAAGTGCTATGGTAACATTATAGTCGTTCTGCTGTATTGAACGCACCATAAGCTCACCTATACCGGGAATCGAGAAGATTTTCTCGATTACAAGGGAACCTGTCATGGTGTTTACAATCAGCGGGCCGAGAACGGTTATTATCGGGATAAGTGCATTTCTCAAAGCATGACGGATAATAAGTTTCGGGCCGCTGATACCTTTGCTCTCTGCAAGAAGCATATAATCGCTTCTGAGAACTTCGAGCATTTCGGTTCTCGTAAATCTTGCAATATTCGCCATAGAGAACATTGAAAGTGCAACAGTAGGGAGCACCGAGGATATGAAAGGTGTTTCCGAATTATAGATGAGCGGGAACCAATCCAGCTTGTATCCGAGGCTATAAGAAAGTGCCAATGCGAAAACATAGGACGGAAGGCTTACGCCCAAAACGGATATGATTGTGGAAATGGTATCGAAAATTGTATTGTGTTTAAGTGCAGCAACAAGTCCGAGCACAAGTCCCACCGCAGCACCCAAAAGAACTGCCTGTCCGCCGAGGCGAATTGAGGTGGGGACCCTTGTTTTCAAAAGATCCGTTATAGGCACATTGCTTGCTATGTTATACGAAACGCCGAAATCACCCTTGAGAATGTTCAAAAGGTATCTGAAATAGCGCACGATCATCGGCTGATCAAGGCCGTATTTTTGATAGAGTATCTCAATCTGTTCCTGAGAAAGTTTATCATCATTAAAAGGTGAACCGGGCATAAGATCGAGCATTAAAAACAACAACAAAAGCAATACAAGTATTGCAATAATGGAGTACAAAACTCGCTTAAAGATATATTTTTTCACTGAGGATTACCCCTCCTTATAAAAAGCTACAGTGACCCGTGTTGCAACGGGCCACTGTATGTGACCTTAATTGATCAATTGTTATGACATTTTAAAATCAGCCGAATTCTACATTTCTGAATACACGGTTAAGACCTACTGCATGGAATTCAATTCCTTTAACATCGGATTTTACGAGAGATGCGTTTGCATTCTGATATACGGGAAGGATTACGGATTCATCTGCAATGATCTGTTCTGCCTGTTTAATAAGCTCCCAACGGCCTTCTGCATCAAGTGCATATTCAACGGTTTTGATGCTGTCGAGGATCTCCATATATTTATCGGAGTGCCATGCACCGTAGTTATGAGTGTAACCGTCGGTCCAAAGATCCATATAGGTAAGCGGGTCAGCATAGTCAGGTCCCCATCTGCAAAGACCGATATCATAATCATGTGCTTTCATAAGGTCGGAACGCTGTTTTTTCGGATAGGGCTGAAGAGTAATCTTAAGTCCGGGAAGGTTATCCTGTACCTGCTGCTGAATGAACTCTGCAACAAGTTTAATGGATTCTTCGTCATCGAAGATAAGGGTGAGCTCTACGGAATCGGTACCGAGTTCTTCAAGACCTTTTGCCCAAAGAGCTTTTGCTTCTTCTACATTATATTCATTATAGGTTACATCGGAGGATTCACGATAATCTTTACCATCGGGGCCGGTTGCAAGTCCTACGGGAACACAGAAATCTGCGGGAATGGAACCGTTTCTGAGGATGTTATTGCAGATAGCATCTTTATCGAAAGCCATACCGATTGCTTTACGGATATTTACATTTGCCATTGCGCCGCCTTTGGAAACGTTAGGAGACATATACCAAAGGTAACCGGATTCGGTTGCAAGGAATTCTGCATCGGATTTAAGAAGGTCTGCAAGCTCGGAGGAAAGTACGCAAACATCAAGTTCGCCTTTCTGATATGCGAGATATGCCTGCTGAGAATCGAGGATTACTTTATAGGTAAGGCCGGGAACCTCAACTTCGTCTGCTGCATAATAGCTTTCGTTTTTAACCATTTTAAATTCGGTTGCTGCAGGGGTATATTCGGTAAGAACAAACGGGCCGTTGGAGAGGAAGTATTCCGGTGCAGAACCGTAAAGGTCGCCGCATTCTTCAACGAATGCTCTGTTCATCGGATAGAATACGGGGAAGAACATAAGAGTATCAAAGAATGCACAGGGAACATCGAACTCGACTACGAGAGTTTTTTCATCTGCTGCGCTTACACCAAGCTCGGATGCATCCATTTCGCCTGCATAAATTGCGGAAGCGTTTTTGATACCTGCGGTTTCAAAAAGGGAAGCATATTCTGCCGGGAGGGCCATTGCTCTCTGCCATGCAAATACGAAGTCGTCTGCGGTTACAGGATCGCCGTTAGACCAGTTTGCATCACGAAGGTGGAAAGTCCAGGTCATACCATCGGGGGATATTTCATAGCTTTCTGCCATACCGGGAATTGCTGCACCGGAAGCATCACAGCCGAAAAGGCCCTCAACCATATTGCCGATAACTTCAAAGTCATCACCTGCGGAAGTAAGGTGAGCATCAATAGAATCAATAGCAGCGGTTATGTGGACATTAAGAACTCTTGCAGCAGATACTCCGGAAGGATCATCGGGAGTATCAGGCTCTTCGGGGTCAGCACCGCATGCTGCGAGGCTGAACACCATAATTAGCGCAAGGAGCATTGCAAGGATTTTGTCAAGTTTCATTACGTTTCACCTCATTCATATTGTTGTTTTTACCTTCAATGAAATTCTTGTCTGTCAAAGTTTCATTGTGATACCACGTATATTACACCCATTTTTATTGATTGTCAAGTAAAAAATACAGGTTTTTTGAAACTTTTTCAAAAAATTTTGTTTTTTGTGTGAGTACAACTGTGCTCTTGCAGTGTAATTTTACTTTAGCGTCTTAAAATTTTAGGTGCAATTTCAATATAAAAATACCCATTTTACCGTTTTTTTAGTGATTTTTGCGCTTATGACCGCCTTACCATTTTTATGCATTAAAACTGTATAAAAATACATAATTTTGCATAATTATTGAATATTGCAAAATCGTTGCAACGTTTTACCTTGACAAAGTGATTTTGCAGGAAATTATTTTCAATGTTGCAAAATTTGTTTAAAATGACAAAAAAATACACCGCCTTTTGTAAAAAAAGACGGTGTTAAGAATTTTTTAAATGCTTTTTCTTCCAAAAAAGGCATTAAAGAAGCTCATCTATTGTCATTTTCACTGCTTTTTCCTCAAGTGAAAAGTCCGTTTCACGGTAGTCCTCACCTAAAACACAATGCAAAACTTCTTTCATCATTACGGGGTTTCTTATAAGCATAGGGCCGAGGCACCATGTTGCAAAAAGGTTCTTATAGC
>CAZEKU010000071.1:0-6655 GCA_964512935.1 uncultured Oscillospiraceae bacterium
ATCTCGTCAAGAGTTTTTTTGAAATTTCTAATTAATATATTTAATTTATTTTTATACCTATATTTTATACTTTTTCTGCGAATAAATCAAGCAAAACTTTGGCGATAATATTGAAATATTTTCGAGAAATGATAAGTTTGAAGGAGGTGAAATTTTGTTTTATAAAATTTACCGAAGTTTTACGGCTGTTTTATCAGCTATTTTGATTTTAATAATGTGCGGTGTTTTTACTTTACAGATTTTGCTACCTGAAAGCTTTTACACAATCGACAGTAACATTAACATCTCATCATCATATGGAAAAGTAGTAAGCTTTAGAAAAAATTCCAATGTTACAAAAAATGTTTTTAATCCAAAAAACAATTTTTATACTGCAAAAGCTGATTTTCTTGGTATATTTCCAATAAAAGAAGTTTCCATAATTGTTACAGATGAAAAAATCGTCACAGTTTGCGGAACGCCGTTTGGTGTAAAAATGTTTACCGATGGTGTTCTTATAGTTGGTTTTTCAAATATTAAAACCGATAGTGGCATCTCTTGCCCTGCTGTCGATTCAGGACTTATGAAAGGTGATGTGTTAAAAAGTATAAATGGTAAAGAAGTTTTCACAAATGAAGATGTTGCACATTTTATAGAAAACAGCGGTGGTAATGCCTTAAATATGACAATTGAACGTAACGGCAAAACACTTACCCTATCCGTAAAACCGCAGCTTGTTTGTGATCAAAATGTATATAAAGCCGGTTTTTGGGTAAGAGACAGTTCCGCAGGAATAGGCACTCTTACATTTTATGATCCTCAAACCCTATCATTTGCAGGACTCGGTCACGCTGTTTGTGATGTAGACACCGGAACGGTACTCCCCTTTTCCAGTGGAGAAATTGTATCAGCAACTATCACTAAAATCAAAAAAGGCATTTCAGGTTCACCTGGTGAGCTCTGTGGTGCATTTGTCGGCAAAGACAGTATTGGAATTGTTAATATCAATAACGAAACCGGACTATATGGTACTCTCAGATATAAAATCGATGGAATAAATATACCTATTGCCAATAAACAGGATATTTACGAAGGTGCCGCAACAATTCTTTCAACAATTGATGGAACTTCCGCCTCTGAATACGACATAATCATTGAAAAAATAAACCTTTCAGACAATAGTCCAACAAAAAATATTGTAATAAAAATAGTTGATGAAGATTTACTTTCTAAAACCGGAGGAATAGTGCAAGGTATGTCTGGAAGTCCAATTTTGCAGGACGGGAAGATTGTGGGTGCTGTGACCCATGTTTTGGTAAATGACCCAACGAGAGGGTATGGGATATTTATAGAAAATATGCTGGATGCGGCAGGGTAAAAGATGTGCCAGAGGCAAAAGCCTCTGGCTTTTTTTATGCAATATGTTATAATAAATTTATTAAATCAGATTTTATGAGGTAAAGATATGTTAGACAATAAAGGGTTTAATTTGTGGGCTGATGGCTATGACAAAAGTGTAGGCGTATCGGATGAAGATGGAACTTATCCGTTTGCGGGATATAAGGACATTTTAAATGAAATTTTCAGTCGCACTTTAAATATTCATGCAAAAACAGTATTAGATATCGGATTTGGAACAGGAACTCTAACATCTAAACTTTATGAGCATGGATGTAATATTTATGGTCAAGATTTCTCCGAAAAAATGATTGAAATTGCGCAAACTAAAATGCCCAATGCAAAATTGTTTCAAGAGGACTTTTCAAAAGGATTAGTCGAAACATTAAAACAGCAAAAATATGATGCAATTATTGTGACATATTCCTTGCATCATTTGACTGACGAACAAAAGGTTTCTTTCATTGGGAGCCTCATTCCCCTACTGAACGACGACGGATGCATTTATATTGGAGATGTAGCATTCAAAAATAGAGCATCGCTTGAAGAATGCAGAAATAGTGCAGGCAGCGATTGGGACGATGACGAAATATATATTGTATTTGATGAGCTTAAAAAGCATTTCCACGAAATGAAATTCGAACAAATATCATGTTGTGCAGGGCTGCTATCTTTACATAAATAAACAAGCCGAACAACGCATGATTTGAATTTCTCTCTTTCAGTGGACGGATTATCGAGAACAAATATGATCGATTTTTGAAAGATTAAAATAAGCTTTGCAACCCGAAGTTTACATTTTGAAACGCTGAATTGGTCGTATGTTTTGCTGAATGCACTATAATAAATGCAACAAAACATAAAGGAGCAATTATTATGACACTTGGTGAAAAAATTTCAAAACAAAGAAAAAAATTAAACTATACTCAAGAGCAACTTGCTGAAATTCTCGGTGTATCTCGTCAGTCAATCAGCAAATGGGAATCGGATATCGCTTATCCCGAAACCGATAAACTTATTGAACTCGGAAAATTATTTGATTGTTCAATGGACTATCTGCTGAAAGAAGAAATAACTGAAGAAAATAGTGTGCAAACATCAAATTTAATCGACAAAGTCGAAGAAATCAGCCGAAAGGTAATGACAAATAAAAACAAGGATACCGCAAAGAAAATTTTAAAAATCATTGGTATTATTTTTGCGGTAGTTTTAAGTATTGATATTATTTCAATGCTACTGTATTTTTTTGTTTTCGGCGCACTCAATTAACAAGGGCGCTGAATTCCTATTTATTTAACTGATTGCATAAAATCGTCTTGGGTGGTGAAAAAATGTTGCTAACAACCGAACGGCTGACTATTAGGCATATTGTATCAGACGATTGGAAAAGCATCAAAGAAATATGGATAAACTTTAATAGCACCGCTTTTTCTCAATATGATAAACCGCATAATGTTGAAGACGATGATGTTAAGGTAAGAATAGCAAGATGGGAGGCAGCTAATAGCGGTAGTGACCATATGTTTTTTGCCGTCTGTCTTGATAATACCATTATCGGATACTGTTCTTTTAACATAAGAGAATACGGGTATGAGGTCGGCTACTGTTTTCACTCTGCATATCATGGAAAAGGTTATGCAAAAGAAAGCCTTACAGCATTATTCAATTATCTTAGGTTACTTGGAATAACAAAATTTATTGCAGGAACAGCTATAAATAATACCCCGTCCGTAGCTTTGTTGAAGTCATTAGGATTCACATTAGTCGGAACCGAACCTGTATCATTTTATAAAGATAAAAACGGTGTTGATATCGTTTTTGAAGGCGGAATTTTTGAATTGAATATACTTAAATAGCTGTGTATCAAAAAACACAGCTATTTTATTTTTAATTATTGTATCTTTGACAGCCTATTGCTATAATATGATTATTGAACTTTATCAAAAGGTGGTAAATCGAAATGGATATCAACGAATATCAGGCACTTGCAATGCGAACGCTAAACCCAGAATTAGACAAAAAGGATATTCTCATAAATGGTGTAATGGGACTTTGCGGTGAATCCGGTGAAGCAATTGATATTGTAAAGAAACATATCGCACAGAGCCACAAACTTGACACTGAGCATCTTGCAAAAGAACTTGGTGATATAGCCTGGTATCTCGCCGAAACCGCTACCGCCATTGGATATGATTTGGATACCATTTTCCAAATGAATATTGATAAACTCAAAAAGCGCTATCCCGATGGTTTTAATTCGGATAATTCAATTAACCGCAATCATGATGAAAAATAAAGGAATGAGTAAAAATGTTTAATAAAGTTACTGATCGAATTTATATACGCAACTGTGAGGACTATACTGACAGACCTAATATCGGACTTATAATAGGTGAAAAATTCACTCTTCTTTTTGATGCAGGAAATTCTTCTAAGCATGTTGAGCAGATGAAATCCGAACTTTCAGAGCAAGGTCTTCCCCATCCTGATTTTGTTTTTTTATCTCATTGGCACTGGGATCATTCATTCGGTGCAAAAGAATGGAACGTTCCTGTAATTTCGGAAAAAAGTACTGCTGAAATGCTTAAAACTGTCTCAGAATGGAAATGGGACGACGCCTCAATGAATAATAGGCTGATTTCCGGTGAGGATATTGCTTTTTGCAACGAAATGATCAAAAGAGAATATCCAAACAGAAATGATATTTCTGTTTCCGTTCCCGACATTGTTTTTGATAATAACTTACTGCTTGATCTCGGAGGCATAACCTGCAACCTTATTCTTTCAAAAGGTCCTCATTCCGAAGATTCCACAATTTGCTATATTCCGTCGGAGAAATTTGTTTTTCTCGGAGACTGCAACTGCAAGGATCTTTACGGAAAGCCTTGGCATTTTGATATTGAACACGAGGAAGATCTTTTGAACAGTCTTGCAAATATCCCATATGATAAAGAACTTGTTGATGATCTTATAAATTTACTTGATACGCTTGATTTTGACAACTGCATCAGCGGACACACCGGAATAATGTCAAAAGAAGATCTCTATCGTTCTCTAAACTAACTACATGGAGAAATTATATGTCTAAGGAAAATCTTGAATTCGTTATAAAAAGAATTGAGCATATGGAACAACTTTTTGACGAAGTAAATACTGCGTTTCAAGCTGATCCCAAATGCTCAAAATCAGAAGATATTCAAAAAAAGGTTTCGCTTCTCATTCAGTATATGGAAAGCGGACAATGGCTTAAAGATTTTACTGCTGACGAAAAAGGAGAGCTTCCGTCAGGGCTCAAACGAGGTGTACTTTCAGAGGACGGTCTCTATAATTTAATTTGTGATATTAATAAATATAAATCCGAAACACCCTCTGCGTTTAAAAGTATTATAAATAAAATAACTTCGATTTTTAAATAACCTTAACGCTTTCTAAGCTCCCAAAAAGCCACTGCACTTGCAGCCGCAACATTGAGTGAATCCACACCGTTTGCCATTGGAATTATAACTTTATAATCACATTTTGCGATAGTATCTGCCGCAAGTCCAGTACATTCCGTTCCGAGCACCACCGCAAGTTTTTCTTCTTTTGATATGTGCTCACTATTTATCGGAACCGCTCCATCACAAAGCGCCATTGCCGCAGTTTTGAACCCCATACTTTTCAATTCACTTTGCCAATTTTCATCCACAAAAGTCCATGGCACCTGAAAAACTGTTCCCATGCTCACTCTTATAGCTCTGCGATAAAGAGGGTCGCTGCAGCCATTTGTCAGCAAAACCGCTTCAATACCAAGTGCTGCAGCGCTTCGAATTATTGCCCCTACATTTGTCGGATTCATAACATTTTCAAGCACCGCTATTCTTTGAGCACCACCGCATATTTCGTTCATGCTCAAAAGCGGTTTTCTATGCATAGCGCAAAGCAGTCCTCTTGTTAAAGGAAAACCCGTTAGCTCTTTGAGCACGCTAAATTCCGCGGTAAAAACAGGAATATCTTTACAGCGTTCAATAACATTTTTTGTTTCGGAATCGAACTCTTTCTTTTCAACAAGAATCGAAATAGGTTCATATCCTGCATTCAGAGCCCTTTCAATAACTTTCGGACTCTCTGCAATAAAAATACCTTTTTCCGGAAATTCACGGTTAAGCAGCTGTACCTCCGTAAGTCTCGCATAAATATCAAGCTGTGGTGAATTAAAATCGTCTATTTCTATGATGTTCGGCATAACAATCTCCTTGAAACAACAGTCTTTAAGTATTATAATATTCTTACAGTTTACTGTCAAATTTAAAGGAGGTTCCACATGCAGCTTTTATTCAAACAAAGATTTTTCTCGTGGCTTTGCAGCTATGATATTTATGATCAAAACGGAAATACAGTTTACACTGTTCAAGGACAACTCTCCTGGGGACACTGCCTTAAAATATTTGATTCTGCCGGAAACGAAGTTGGAACCGTTAAAGAGCGTGTTTTAACCTTTCTTCCTAAATTTGAAATGTATCTTGGAAACGATTATGTTGGCTGTATTAGTAAAGAATTTACTTTTTTCAAACCTGCTTTTGATATAGATTTCAACGGCTGGCATGTTGAAGGAAATTTTTTCGAATGGGATTATAACATTGTTGGACCTATGGGAGAAACCGTTGCATCCATTTCAAAGGAACTTTTCAACTGGACAGATACATATGTAATAGATGTAAACGATCCTCGTGATGCTATTTGCGCATTGATGTTAGTTCTTGCTATTGATGCTGAAAAATGCTCAAGAAACTAAAATAATAAAAAACAAAAGCTCTTCCCTTTCGGGAAGAGCTTTTTTAGAATCTACAATAAAGCAGAAATTATTTAACTTCGACAGTTGCGCCTGCTTCTTCGAGTTTCTTTTTGATATCTTCAGCCTCAGCTTCGGATACGCCTTCTTTAACTGCTTTGGGGCAGCCGTCAACGATCTCTTTGGACTCTTTGAGGCCAAGACCGGTGATCTCTTTAACAACTTTGATAACAGCCATTTTGGTGCCGCCTGCACTTGCAAGGATAACATCCCAGCTGTCTTTGGTTGCTTCAGCAGCAGGAGCAGCAGCGCCGCCAGCTACCATTACGGGAGCATCAGCAGATACGCCGAATTCCTCGCAGATTGCGTTTTTGAGTTCGTTTGCTTCGAGAAGAGTAAGAGCTTTGATCTCTTCGAGAATGTTCTGGATTTTTTCAGAAGCCATTGTTATTTACCTCCTGTAAATAATTTCGTTATAATCTTAATAATAGTTTTTTTGCGATCAGG
>CAZEKU010000072.1:0-6543 GCA_964512935.1 uncultured Oscillospiraceae bacterium
CAACGAATAATTTATTCGCAATAGCTGCAAAAACAAAACAAAAAAGCTCTTTCCTTATGGAAAGGGCTTTTTATTTTTATTATTTATAAATTCTTATTGAAAAATACTGTGTAGTAGCCTATAATGATGTGGGGCAGATATGTCCTGAAAAGAAAAAGATAAAAAGAAAATGGAGGCATTTGATATGCGCAAAATTCTCGCACTTTTGATGGCTCTTGCACTTGTTCTTGCAGGCTGCACTGCAGCACCGAGCGAGGAGCAGGAATCCGGCGAAGTAGCCGGCGAAATCGTTGTTCTCTATACCAACGATGTACATTGCGGCGTTTCCGAGGGCATCGGTTACGCAGGTCTTGCAACCGTTAAAAACGCTCTTGAAGCAAACGGAAAAACTGTTATCCTTGTTGATAACGGCGATGCTATTCAGGGCGACACAATCGGAACTCTTTCCAAAGGCGAGTATATTATCGATATTATGAACAATATCGGATATGATGTCGCAACTCCCGGTAACCATGAATTCGACTATGGTATGGATCAGTTCCTTGCTCTTGCTGAAAAAGCAGAATTCCCCTATGTTTCCGCAAACTTTGTTCATGAGGGTGAAAGCGTTTTCGATGCTTATCATATCATCGAAGCAAATGGCGTTAAAATCGCATTTGTAGGTATCACCACCCCCAGAACACTCACTTCCTCCACTCCTACATATTTCCAGAATGAAGCAGGCGAGTATGTTTACGGCTTCCTTCAGGATGAAACCGGCGAAGGCGTTTACAACGCTGTTCAGCTTGCTGTTGACGCAGCAAGAGAAGAGGGCGCAGAATATGTTTTCGCAATGGCTCATCTCGGTATCGAAGAGGACTGCGCTCCTTGGACTTCTTCCGATGTTATCACCAACACCACCGGTATTGATGCTGTTCTCGACGGACATTCTCATTCTGTAATCGAAGGCGATATTGTTAAAAACAAAGATGGCGAAGATGTAATCCTTACTTCTACCGGTACTAAATTCGCAAATATCGGCTGCCTCACTATAGATTCCGAAGGCACCATTTCCACAACCCTCATCAACGATGCAGGCTCCTCCGAATTTATCGGCGGAATTGAAGAACAGTTCGAAGAACTTGTAAATCAGGTAGTTGCTACCACTGCTGTTGACCTCACCATCAAAGACCCTGTAACAGGTGAAAGAATGGTTCGTCGTCAGGAAACTAACCTTGGTTCTCTCTGTGCAGATGCTTACCGCGCAATGTCCGGTGCTGATGTAGCAGTCGTAAACGGCGGCGGCGTTCGTGCAGATATCCCCGCAGGCGATATTACCTACGGTCAGATTATCTCCGTACATCCTTTCGGAAACGAAATGTGCCTTGTTGAAACAACCGGTCAGGATATTCTTGATGCACTTGAATTCGGCGCATCCGCACTTCCCGGCGAAAACGGCGGTTTCCTTCAGGTTTCCGGTCTTACCTATGAGATCGACCTCAATGTTGAATCCTCTGTAACCAAGGATGAAAACGGTATGTTCACAGGCGTTACCGGCGAATATCGTGTTAAAAATGTTATGATCGGCGGCGAGCCCCTTGATGTAAACAAAACCTATACTCTTGCAAGCCATAACTACATGATCAAAAACGGCGGCGACGGTTTCGTAATGTTCCAGGACGATAACCTTCTCCTTGACTCTGTAATGATCGACAACCAGGTTCTTATCAACTATATCGTTGATGTTCTCGGCGGCGTAGTAGGTGAGGAGTATGCAGATGTCTACGGACAGGGCAGAATTACCGTTATTGAAAAGAAATAATTTCTGATTGATTAAAAAAGCAGTCGGCAAAAGCCGACTGCTTTTTTGTATAATAATATTGAAATTACGAAAAAATAAAAGGGTAAACTTGACAGTGAATACAATATAATGGTACAATATATCGTTATGTATAACAGAAATTATATAAAAAGGAAGAAATAAATGATATATCTTATCTATCTTGTAGTTGCCGCATTAGTTACCATTATGTCGATCAAAGCATCGGAATATGTCGATATGCTCGATAAAACAACTGCCCTTTCGGGCGCATTTTTAGGTGGAATTCTTCTTTCCGCAGTAACTTCTCTCCCGGAACTTTTTACAAGCATTTCCTCAACACTTATGCTTGATCAACCCGGACTTTGCATAGGAAATATCCTCGGAAGTAATATTTTCAACTATGCAATGCTCAGCTTTTTTATCCTTACAGCAGTTTCAAAATTTGCAAAATGTGAGCTTTCGAAGATACATTATGTGGTAGCTCTTTCGGTTATTGCAATGGGCGGACTTATTCTTTGCAACAAATACGGAATCCTTGCTTTCAATATAGGAAATGTAAGCATAACATCCGTTGCAATTATAATTCTCTATGTGATAACCGTTTGGCTTATGTATAAAATGGGCGGAACTTCCGAAAGTGAGGACGATGGCGGTGAGGTAACTCTTACAAGAAAACAAATTCTTGTAAGGTTTACTCTTGTGAGCATAGGAATCGTTGTTTTCAGCGTTATTCTCACATATATTACCGATGAAATAAGCGTTCGCCTTAATCTCGGTAAAACTGTTGCAGGAGCACTTTTCCTCGGAGTTGCAACATCACTTCCGGAAACAGCCTCGACATTTACTCTTTTTAAGATAAAAAACTACGATGTGGCAGTTGGAAATATAGTAGGCTCCTGCCTTTTCAATTTCACAATACTTTCGGTAGCGGATATCTTTTACAGAGGAGGCGGAATTTATAGTATAGCTGATGCCTCTACAATGAACCTCATTATTTTCGCATCAATAGCATCTGTTCTTGCGGCAGTTCTTATGAAATTCCGCAACAAGGCAACTTCCGTAATCTGCCCTGTGGGTATAATCGCAAGCTATCTTGCATTTCTTGCACTTTAATTAAATTAAAAAACAAAAAGCCGCTCAAAGAGCGGCTTTTATTCTATTCAAAGCCTAAAAATCCCTTAAAAATGCGGTTAAACAGTTGTAAACGGGATTAAAACATGATAAAATAAAATATGTATGTTTAATTCCCTTTTGAGGAGGAAAATTGACAATGGATTATCAAAAACTTGCGGAACTTCTGTTCCCGAATGTTACAAAAACAGCAGATGAGATTGAAGCTCGTTATCCCCAAAGAGAGCTTCCGGAGGGCGCAAAGGTAACAAGAATTGCACCGAGCCCCACCGGATTTATGCACCTCGGAAACCTTTTCGGTGCAATAACCGATGAACGCCTTGCACATCAAAGCGGAGGAATTTTCTATCTTCGTATCGAAGATACCGATGCAAAGCGTGCAGTTGAAGGCGGAGTTGAAACCATTATTTCCGTATTCAAAAAATTCGGACTTAATTTTGATGAGGGCGCACTTATAGATGGTGAAAAAGGCGATTATGGCCCTTACCGTCAGCGTCAAAGAGCGGAAATTTACCATGTTTTCGCAAAAAAACTTGTTGCAGAGGGCAAAGCATATCCCTGTTTCTGTACTGAGGAAGAGCTTGCTGCAATGAGAGAACAGCAGGAGGCTGAAAAGGCAAATCCCGGTTATTACGGAAAATGGGCAGCACATCGTGATATGCCCCTTGAGGAAGTAGAAGCAGCTCTTAAAGAGGGAAAAAGCTGGGTACTTCGTTTTCGTAGCGAAGGAAATGCTGAAAAATATCTCCACCTCAATGACCTTGTAAAAGGCAAAATTGATATGCCCGAAAACGATCAGGATATAGTTCTTCTTAAATCCGATGGTATCCCCACATATCATTTTGCTCATGTTGTAGACGATCACCTTATGAAAACAACTCATGTTGTAAGAGGTGAGGAATGGCTTGCAACTTGGCCTATTCATGTACAGATTTTCAGCGCTCTCGGTTGGAAAATGCCTAAATATGTTCATACAGCACAGCTTATGAAAATGGACGGCGAAAGCAAGCGTAAGCTTTCTAAGCGCAAAGACCCTGAGCTTGCTTTGGATTTCTATTTCGAGGAGGGCTATCCCGTTCCCTCCGTAATAGAGTATCTTCTCACACTTCTCAACTCTAACTTTGAGGAATGGCGTCTTGCAAATCCTAAAGAGCCCTATGAGAATTTCAAATTTACCACAAACAAAATGAGCGTTTCGGGTTCACTTTTTGACCTTGATAAACTCCGCGATGTATCTAAAAATGTTGTCGCAATGCTCACAACCGAAAAGGTTTGGGAATATTTCTCCGATTGGGCGGAAAAATACGATAACGAATTCTATAAGCTCCTTGCAAGAGATCCCGAATATGCAAAGAAAATAATTTCCATCGGAAGAGGCGTTCCGAAGCCCCGTAAGGATATTGCTGTTTGGAGCGAAATGAAAGATTACATGGCATTTTTCTACGATGAACTTTTCGTAGAGGGAAAACAGTACCCAGAAAATATGAGCACTGAAGATATTGCCACCGTGCTCAAAAATTATTTGAGCATTTATGATGAGCACGATGATCAGACAGAATGGTTCAACCGCATTAAAGAGCTCTCCGTTTCCATGGGTTATGCTGCTTCTCCGAAGGAATATAAGCAAAATCCGGATGGATTCAAGGGTCATGTAGGCGATATTTCCGCTGTAATCAGAATGGCGGTTACAGGAAGAGTAAACAGCCCCGATATGTTCACCGTAATGAGCATACTCGGAAAAGAAAAGGTGCTTGAAAGAATTGAAAAAGCACTTGCCGCTTTTTAATAAAGCAATTTTTAGGAAAGGATAACTGACTATGCCCGAAGAAGTAGTATCAAACTTTATTCACGATATAATCGACAAAGAGCTTGCGGAAGGCTATAATACGGAAGTCCATACAAGATTTCCTCCGGAGCCTAACGGATATCTTCATATCGGTTCCGCAAAAGCAATTTGGATAAACGCATCTACGGCAGAAAAATATAACGGAAAATTCAACCTCCGCTATGATGATACCAACCCTGCAAGGGAGGATGATGAATATGTTCAGAGCATCCTCAGAGATATTCGTTGGCTTGGATATGAACCCACAGGCGGAATTTTCTATGGTTCGGATTATTTTGATAAATGCTATGAATTTGCCGAGAAGCTTATAATTGACGGTAAAGCATATGTTGACGACCTCACCCGCGAGGAAATGCAGGAATACCGTGGCACAGATGCAGGAAAACCCAGCCGTCCGAGCCCTTATCGTGACAGAACTCCCGAAGAAAACCTTGACCTTTTCCGCAGAATGAGAGCAGGCGAATTCGAGGACGGAAGTAAAACTCTCCGTGCAAAAATCGACCTTGCAAGTCCGAATATGAATATGCGTGACCCTGCAATCTACCGCATTAAGCGTGCAACTCACCACCGTCAGGGAAATAAATGGTGCATATATCCTCTTTATGATTTTGCACATCCAATTCAGGATGCCCTTGAGGGAATAACCTATTCCTGCTGCTCAATTGAGTTTGCAAACCACCGCCCCCTTTATGATTGGGTTGTTGAAAATGTCGGTTTCACTCATCCGAGACCTCATCAGTACGAATTTGCCCGTCTTAATGTAACCTATACTGTAATGAGCAAGCGTTATCTCCGTGAGCTTGTTGAAAAAGGTATTGTTGATGGTTGGGATGACCCGAGAATGCCTACACTTTCCGGTATGAGAAGAAGAGGTTATACCCCTTCCTCCATAATTGAATTTGTAAAAACCGCAGGTGTTTCAAAGGCAGATTCCCTTGTTGCAGTTGAACTTTTGGAGCATTGCATCCGTGATGAACTCAACTATTCCGCAACAAGAAGAATGGCTGTAATTGATCCCGTTAAAGTTGTAGTTACAAACTACCCCGAGGATAAAACCGAATATTTTGAAATCGCAAACAATGTAAACGATCCCGAATCCGGAAGTAGAAAAGTTGAATTTAGCCGTGAACTTTATATTGAGCGTGAGGATTTTATGCCCGTTCCTCCGCCTAAATTCTTCCGTCTTAAACCCGATGGAGAGGTTCGCCTTATGGGAGCTTATATTGTTAAGTGTGAAGGCTTTGACCTTGACGAGAACGGAAATGTAACCGAAATTCGTGTAACAGCCGATCTTGAAACCGGAAACGGTGTTCCCGTTGACGGAAGAAAGGTTAAAGGCACAATCCATTGGGTAAGTGCAAAAAGTGCAGTTGATGCCGATGTTCGTATGTATGACCGCCTTTTCACCGAGGCAAATATGGTAACTCTTCCGGAGGGAAAAGAGTATAACGATTACCTCAATCCCGATTCCGTAAAAGAGTACAAGAACGCAAAGCTTGAGGCAGCTCTTGCAAACGCAGGCGAAGATGAAAGATTCCAGTTTGTCCGTACCGGATATTTCATCCGTGACAGCAAGGATGAAAACTGCTGGAACAGCATTGTTCCTCTTAAAGAGAGCAAAACCAAGTGATAAATCGACAAAATTTATTACAATCTGTAATAAAACATTGAATTTATACAAAAAACCTCCTCTTTTTAAAAAGAGGAGGTTTTTTTATTCCGTTTCAAATTCGTTTTCAGCTTCAAGCCGAGTCATATGTTCATC
>CAZEKU010000073.1:0-6539 GCA_964512935.1 uncultured Oscillospiraceae bacterium
ATTATAGGTTTTAAAATGTTATTTTTCTTTCTTTTTTTAATATGCTCCATAAAACTTCATCCTCCTTTTTATAAAAATATGAAAGCTCAGTATAAAAAATACTTAAAATCTTGGTGCTCATATTAAATTTGAGTCTAAAATTTGCTATTTTGAGGTCGTTTTATTGAAAATACATCATTATTATGTTATTCTGAAAAGTGGCAAAAATCAGTTTTTCTGGTTATATGCCACAAAATTTAATATCTTCAGGCAACTTAATTTCTTTTAATAGAAATTAACGGAACGGGGTAAAAAATCCCCACGAGTGGGTCACTGTGAAGCCGTATATTTTACGGATAAGTCAGATACGTTTGGTTACCTGAACGGCACCTGCCAACACCAGGGCTGCCTGCACATTATAATTTATGCATCTGCGCAGCTGTTTGGCTGTGTAGATGCTTTTTTCATATTTGAAAAAGGAGGATGTATAGTCGCAGGTATAAATTCACGGCAATATTTTATTACAAAGGAGAGATCGAAATGAAAACAAGAAGCGCAAAATACAGTACCAGACTGTTAGCACTTTTGCTCACAGTCGCAATGGTATTCGGAATTTTTCCCGTAACTGTTTTAGCCGCTGAAGGTGAAGTTTCTTTATCCGGAAGCGGTACTTCAGATGACCCTTATCTCATTGGGAGTGCAGATGATCTTGCTGCTTTCCGTGATAAGGTAAACGCAACAGTAAATAAGGGCACATCTGCTCTTTGTGCAAAATTGACTGCAAGCTTTGATTTAAGTGAGCAGGGCGAATGGACTCCCATTGCTCCTTATGTAGGCTATTCTGAGTATATCGCTTTTGCCGGAACATTTGATGGTAACGGTTTTACAATAAGCGGGCTTTCTATCAATAGTTCTACTCCATATAAAGCTCTGTTCGGTTACACAAAAGGTGCAACTATTAAAAACCTTACCATTTCAGGTAATGTTTCCACAAGCACTACCTCCTCAACATATGCTGCAGGTATTTTGGCAAAGGGCGAAAGTACAACTATTGAAAATTGCGTAAACAATGTTACCGTTACCGCAACTGCCAATGGCTACTGCGGCGGTATTGCAGCATATCTTTCAAATAAATGCTATGTTATCAACTGCAAAAACTACGGTGACATAACCGGAGGTGCTAAAGGATATGTAGCAGGTATCGTTGGTCAAATGGCAGGTAATGTCGAAAACTGTACCAACTCCGGCGCAATAAAAGGCTGCGGTGACTATGTTGGCGGTGTAATAGGTTCCGGTGGCAGCGGTGTTACTATGAAAAACTGTTTCAATAGCGCAACAGTTACAAATGTAGGAACTCCTGGCAGCTATAGCTATTGCACAGGCGGTATTTCAGGTGGCATTAGCAGTTCTTCTACTATGGAACGCTGTGGAAATACAGGCACAATTTCAAGCACTCTTAAACGCACCGGTGGTGTTATAGGCAGTGCAGCAGGCACTATTTCAAGCTGCTTCAATACCGGTGATGTTACCGGTATTTATTCATGCGGCGGTGTTGCGGGTAGTATTTCAAGCAGCGGCACTAAAATTATGAACTGCTTCAATAACGGCAATGTTTCATGTATCAACCCTACCAAAACCTTCAGCGATTCAAATGCTAAAGGTGTCGGTGGTATTGTCGGTGATCCCAGCAGCACATCTGCAAACGGAACCCTTACTAATTGTTACAGCTCCGGAACCGTTACAAATACCTCAACTTTGGAAGGTATAACTGTGGGCGGTGTTATGGGTAGTAGCTGTGCTTACAACTACAGTGGTACTGCTACAAAAAATCTTGTTAAGGCTACCAACTGCTATTATCTTTCCGCAGAAGGCCTTAAAGGCGACGGATATGATGAATCAACCGAAGGCATAACTGCAAAAACTTCCGATGAGCTTAAAGCTGCCGATATGGCATCTTCTCTCGGAGAAGCTTATATAGCAAAAGAAAACGATTATCCTATTCTCGGATGGCAGGATCCTAATGCAAAATACAGCGTAAGTTTTAACCTGTCCCCTTCTACTGCTAAACTTACTGTAAAACAGGGTGAAAACACCTTACAGCCGGAATCCGATGGTAGCTATTCGCTTGCCAATGGAAGCTATACTTATGAGGTTTCAGCAGAGGAATGCGAAACTGTAAACGGAAGCTTTACCGTAGCATATAGCGGACAAACTATCTCTGTTACACTTAAAGAAACTCTTTACGACATTTTGTTTGTAACCGTTCCTACCGATGCTGTTTTGACTGTGGAAGGTCAAACTCCGTTGGCAGACGGACGCACCTATCGTCTTCCTAAATCGGGTAATCCATACAGTTATTCCGTAAAAGCTTTCGGATATACCGAAAAAAGTGGCAGTTTTAATGTTATCGGAAATGCAACCGAAACAGTTGTACTGGAAGAACAGGCAACAAAATCTGTCACTTTCGGTAAAATAACTTTCGAAGACAATAAAGATATTTCTCCGAAAATAGCAATTATCTGCCCTACTTGGCCTAATCAGGTAATAGATTCTAAAGATGGCACTTATCAGCTGCCTGCCGGAGAATATCAATACACCGTTTCCTGCCCCGGATATAAATCGGTAAAAGGAAACTTCACCATATCAGATCAAAATATAAATATTCCCGATATGGTATTGACTATTCAGACCGCATGGGACGGTGAAACTTATACCGAACCTCAGAAAGATGCAGAAAGCGGCGCTTATCTGATTACTACACCTGATGAGCTCATGTGGTTCGGCAAAAATGCAGCAGCATCGTCTTCTGCAACTTTAGCAGCAGATATTCGTATCAATGATGATATGAGCGCAGAAACTTCTACTCTTTATAAGTGGAGTTTCTGTCAGTCCACTGCATTCTCCGGAACATTCGACGGTAACGGACACACTATAAGCGGACTTTATATAAGCTCTTCCTCAAATAATAATGGTTTTATCGGAAAAACTTCAAAAGGCAGCACCATTTGTAATCTTACAATTTTCGATAGCCTTATTCAGGCAACCGGCAGTGCAAACTACACCGGTGCAGTTGTCGGAGACTGCTGTGGTTTGCTCGAAAATTGCCACGTTGCCGATACAGTTAAAGTCAAAGGACAAAAATATGTCGGCGGCGTTGTTGGTGAACTTGATAACGGCTGCTCAACCTCTAAATGCTCAAATGCAGGTAGCGTTGAAGGAACCGAATATGTAGGTGGTATTGCAGGCCGTATATATAGCAATCTCTCAAATGCTCTTACCGAAAGCTATAATATCGGCTCCATAACCGGTAATAACCATCTCGGAGGCATCACCGGTACACTTTACAATGGCGGTACAATAAGCGATTGCTATAATGCCGGCAATGTTACATCCACCGCTGAAAAGGGCTCTGCCGGTGGACTTATAGGAACTCTGCGTAGCGGAAGTGTCAAAAACACTTATCAAGCAGGAACCGTAACTGCAAGCACTGCAGGCAGTATTGCAGGCGACCTTGACTTTGCAAGCGGACAAAAAACTTTTGATAATGTTTTTGCTTTTCAGTGTGCTCTTGAATTTATAGGCAATGATCTCGGATACACAGTTCAAAACGGTGAAGCTGTTTATAAAACTGAAAAGGAACTTAAAGCATCTGCCTCCTATCTCGGTGATAAATTTGCAGATGACAGCAAAGATATCAATAGCGGATACCCCATTCTTAAATGGCAATCCTCTGCATCTTCCGAACCCGATCCCGATCAGCCTTCCGTAGATAACAAAGGTTGGGACGGCAAAACATCTACCGCACCCACTCAGGAAAACGGTATTTATCAAATAGGCACTGCCGCAGAATTCAAATGGTTTGCAGATTCTGCAAAGAAAACCACAGATATCAAAGGTATTCTTACCGCAGATATCGACCTTAACAATCAAAATTGGACTCCTATAGGTGGAATCTCCGCTGAAACCGGATTCGCAGGAGAACTGGATGGCGATGGACACACTATTTCCAATTTCTATTCTAAATCAAGTGCTTCCGCAAGTCTTTTCTATTACAATACAGGTACTATTAAAGATCTCACTGTAAACGGAAAAATAATCGGCGGTGATAAATCCGCTGCAATAGCAGCTCAAAACGCAGGTACTATTTCTAATTGTATATCCAATGTTTCCGTTTCCGGAGGCAACTATTCCGCCGGAATTGCAGCTGTAAATAACGGCAAAATCACAAACTGCAAAAACCATGGCATTGTAATCGGTTTACAGTATGTTGGCGGAATTTCCAGTGAAAATAAAGGAACCTCTACTACAAATGCTATAATTGAAAATTGTATAAACACCGGTATGATCCGTGCAAATGGTTACATGGTCGGTGGCATTGTAGGAAACAATGAAGAATATCTATCTAAATCCGAATCTGCACAGGTTTACAACTGTGGAAACAGCGGTCATATTATCAATAAAGCCTCTGTTCTTCGCAGTTATACCGGCGGCATTATCGGACGCAATAATGGCGGTAAATCTTATAACCTTTACAACTCCGGATTTGTTGCAAGTATGGGTGGATGTGTAAGCGGTGTTATAGGTCTCGATCTTAGCGACACCGAATCCACTACACTTTACAATATAGCATATGTCCTCGGCGGCGATTATGAGGACGACGGATATCCCACTAATAATACTATCAGCACCGAAGCAGAGCTGACACAAGCAAAAGCGGATATGAACGATATTATTTCCCTTCTTGGAACAAAAACCGCTATATCCGGTTCCCTTTCAGTAAACGGTAAAGCCGAAGTAGGCGAAACCGTTCAGGTGGTATATTCCGGAGAATATAATGATTTGGTATATGTTTGGTATTTCAGCTATGGTGAAAATGATGATGTAGTTCTCGCAATTCCCGATGATACCTCCTATGCAATTCCACAAAGCCTTGTAAGTCGTACTCTGAAAGTTATCGCTGTAAGAGCTGATTCTTCCGGAATCTTAAAAGCTGAAAGTGCAAAAATTGAAGGTTTGTCCGGTTCCATTAAAATAACAGGAAAAGCTGTAGTAGGCAGAACTTTAACTGCAGAATTCAAATCTGCTAACGAATATAAAAATCTTAAATATCAGTGGTATCGTGGATCCGATATTATTGAGGGTGCTACCGATATCAACTATACCGTAACCGCAAATGATGTTGAAAAAGTTCTTACTGTTAAGGTTACAAGCAGTGATGCTGCCGGTTCTGTTGAAGCAAGTACAGGTATTGTAAAAACAGCAGCTCAAGCAGATATGTGGGAACTTTCCGATTGCACTGAACCTGCATATGTAAATGGTGTATATCAAATTACAAACGAAAAAGAACTCCATTGGTTTGCAAGCGAAGTAAACGGCGGAAATACAGGAATTTCCGCAAAACTCATTAGCAATATCGAACTCACAACAGATAATTGGTATCCTATCGGACGAAGCGGCCACGCTTTCGCAGGTATTTTTGACGGAAATAATAAGAAAATAACCGAACTTAAACTTACTTCTACCCGTGCTGAAACCGGTTTCTTCGGTAACATCGCAGATGGTGGTAAAGTTATGAATCTTCATGTAAGCGGAACCGTTGTAGCAACCGGAGATGTTTCTCAAACCGGTGGTATTGCCGGTACAATGGATGACGGTGAAAGAACAGCATATATCACCGGATGCAGCTTCAGCGGCAGCGTAAGCGGCAATAGTCAAGTCGGCGGTATAATAGGTAGTGTAGGTTTAAAAAACAGTGTTGAGCAGTGCAGCAACTCCGCTACTGTAAACGGTTCTACTCAAGTAGGCGGTATTGCAGGTGCAAACTCCTACGGATACATCAGACAGTGTTTCAACACCGGTAATGTAGGTAATGAAAACACTACATATTCCGGTGGTATTGTCGGTGATGCTCAAAACTATGCCGAAGTATTTGCTTGCTACAATACAGCTTCTGTAACAGGTAACAATTATATCGGAGGAATTGCCGGTAATGTTTATGTTGCAGCTATGCCGACTGCTTGCTATAACACCGGCAATGTAAGTGCCGGAATTTATTGCGGTGGAGCTGTAGGTTATTTTGGTGGAGATACATATATCACCATAACTACCGGCAGCTTCTATAAAGGTCCCCTTTCTGATGCTCATAAGGCAAACGGTGCTCAAATGCGTACCGATGCTCAGATGAAAGATTCCTCTTTTGTTACCGAACTTAATAGCGAATCTTTCGGAACATATTTTGAAAAGGATACTAAGAACATTAACAATGGATATCCGGTACTCATTTGGCAAAAATCCAATAGCGAAATCACTTATGGAGACGTTAATAATGACGGTGTAATAGATTATCTTGACGCAAGCATTGTATATGCTTATTATAACGACAGTATTACTCTCACTACTGAACAGAAGACTATTGCCGATGTTAACGGTGACGGTTATGTAACATATTATGATGCAAGCCTCATCTATGCATATTATAATGCAAAACTCACCGAGTTCCCCATTCAGAAAAAATAACACAAAGTTAAAAGTCCCGTGCTCATTTGAGCACGGGACTTTTC
>CAZEKU010000074.1:0-6503 GCA_964512935.1 uncultured Oscillospiraceae bacterium
TCGATCTGCTTTTGATTACAATCGCAGGTCTTTTCATTTAAATCCGATCCGCACACGGGACAGAGCCCTTTGCAGTCTTCGCGGCAAAGAAGACGGAACGGAATTTCGAGCGTTACATCGGTCATTACAAGCTCGTCTACATCCATCATACCCGTCGGCACAAGGACATAGTCATCGTTTTCATCACCGGATTCAAGCTCGCGTGCGAGCCAATGCTCAAATTCATATTCTGTTTCTTTGGATGTTTTTTTACCGCAACTGTCACAGTTATATTCAAGTACAGCGGTAGCCCTGTACTTCAATGTAACTAAGCCTGAGCGGTTTTTAAAAACGCCGCTTATCCGCACAGGGGAACAAAAAATCTTCTGTCCCCAAATATCCACTTCCGACAAATCTATTTCGGCGGAAAGCGGAATCTCTGTGCCTGGCGCATCGAACAATTCTTTAATATCAATAATCATAGTAATCCCTCGCAACGCCACAGAAATTATTATATATTGATAATATGCTTTTGTCAAGCGGTTTTAGCCGTTTTTTGGCAATTTTTCGCATAAAATCATAACATTAAAATTCTATCACAGCTTGTGGCAAAATGCAAATACTTTTTTTATATTTTTTTATTTATTTTTTCTAAAGTCGATTCCGCTTGCTGCAAATGAGACAAAATCGTCCTCTGCAAAAATTATGTGATCTATAAGTTCAATATCAACTGCTTTAAGGAAAGAATAGACTTCCTCTGTGAGATAGATATCCTCCACCGACGGTATTGCAAAGCCTCTCGGATGATTATGCGCTATAATAACCCTTGTTGCACCTGCACGCATAGCCTCTTCGGCTATTTTTCGTTTAGAAACATTTGCTCGGTTGCTTTCGCCCTCTGCGATTATATTGCAGGATATTATTTTATTTTTGTTATCAAGTGCGGCAAGCATTACCGTTTCGACTGTTCTTCCGACAAATTTAGGCATAAGATATGTGCCTATATCGTTAAAATCTCCGACAATATTTCCTAAATCCGCCTTATCTTCAAGATATTTTCTTGCGACCTGCGGTATCATTGAAATAAGTACGGCAGTATTTTCGGTGACGCCCTCGACTTTCATAAGTTCTTCCGCTTTTGCATCGAAAACTCCCGAAAGAGTTCCGAAATGATTTATAAGCCTATGCGCAAGAGGATTTGTATCCTTTCGTGGAACGCTGTAAAACAATAAAAGCTCCAACACATTGTGCGGTTCAAAATCATCAAGGCCGCTTTTTACAAAACGGGCTTTAAGTCTTTTTCTGTGTCCATCATGCTCACACGGCAAAGTTTTTCACTCCTTTTTCTCTTGATAATTTTGTCGGAAGATATTATACTTTATCTATTATCATTCCGACGAGGTATTTTTTGATGAAAGAATTCACCATTTCCAAAAACGATGCGGGACAGCGTATGGATAAATTTATTACAAAAGCTATACCTAAGTTGCCTTCTTCCCTGCTTTATAAATATATTCGCCTTAAAAGGATAAAACTTAACGGAAAGCGCTGTGAAATATCGAGTCGACTTTCTGTCGGCGATATTGTTCAGTGTTATGTTTCCGATGAGTTTTTCGAAACCGAGGAAAAGCGTCCGGATTTTATGCTTGCTCCATCGGATATTTCCGTTGTTTATGAGGACGAAAATATTCTTCTCTGCAACAAGCCTGCGGGACTTCTTGTTCATGAGGGTGACTCCTGGTGTGCGGATACCCTTATTGCAAGAATACAGCATTATCTTTACAAAAAAGGCGAATATGATCCAAAAAACGAAAATTCATTTGTTCCTGCGCTTTGCAACAGAATAGACCGCAATACCTGTGGTATAGTTATTGCCGCAAAGAACGCTGCAACACTTCGTGTACTCAACGATAAAATAAAAGATCGTGAGCTTGAGAAGAAATATCTTTGTGTTGTAAAAGGAACTCCGAAAAAACAATCCGGTCTTTTGGAGCATTTTCTTTTAAAAAACGAAAAGACAAATACCGTTGAAGCTTATAAAGAACCGAAACCCGGTGCTAAAACCGCAAAAACAAAATATTCCGTCATATCATCGAAAAACGGTATGAGTCTTTGCGAAGCAGAACTTCTTACGGGAAGAACTCATCAAATAAGAGTGCAGTTTGCCGCAATAGGTCATCCGCTTATAGGCGATACAAAATACGGCAAGGCAAAAGACGGTCACGGATTTAACTGGCAGGCTCTTTGCTCCTATAAATTGACATTCCGTTTTGATGGAAATGCAGAACACCTTGCTTATCTTGACGGAAAAACTTTTTCCGTTAAAGATGCCTGGTTCATTGAAAAACTCGGTTTTTCTTTTCCTAAAGAGTTTTTATGAAGATATTTTACAATATTTTATATATAAAAACAAGATTTTCTTAAATTATATTTATCTATTATTAGAGAAAAACCGCCGTTACCCTTTATTTTAAGGATTCGGCGGTTTTTTATTTGTTTTTTAAAATCAGCTTTCGCTTTTAACAAGCTCCGGAGAAGCATTTCTTTCAATGTGGAAACCATTATATTTTTTATAGAATTTCCACATATGGAGCATAAGCATTGACTCGCAATAGAGATCTACGAGAAGGAATACCATTGAAGGAATACCATGTACTCCGAAAGCATGTCCTACAAGTTCAACCGAGGTTGCAAAAATATCTATCCACATATGTGAGATAAAATGATGTGACATATGATGGTCACAGGCCTCGTTTGCATATTTCGCATAGTTTGTACACATAAGATAGAGCAAAACGCAGAAAGCTGCTTTCGGGAAAAGTGCAATAATGTGACCTTCGTCTACCCAAAGCAATACAAAAGATGCGGTGGTGCACACGGTTGATGCGATAATAGAATGGGTGAAACCACCTGTTTCACGATGAAGAAGATAAAGTCCCGCTGTCATAGTAAGAAATCCTGCAAATCCGAAAAAATCGTGGAGACTGAAATATTCCACAGATTCTGTCTCGAAAAGATTCAGCGGGGCAAGCATGAGGCACATACCTATTATTATCGGAATTGTGCCCTTAAGTTTGAGCTGATCCTTTTTCATAAAATAATCCCCTTTTCTTGTATTAAAAACCATGAAGTTATATTATAGCATCTTAAAATCAAAAAGCAACCTTTATACGAACAATTTCGACAAATATCGCATGAGCACCATATATACAAGCTCGGTGCTCATTATTATTTCAAGCAAAAGCCCCGTGCTCAATTTGAGCACGGGGCTTTATTGATTATTCGATAGATCCCTCTCCGCCCATCATTTTGGTGAGTTCCTCAATGCGTTCTATCGGGAAAGGAGGGTTTGCCAAAGGTCTCATTGCAATTGACATAAGTTTCATAGGGTTATCGTCACCGGCAATGCGGTTTGAGCTCATAGCTCCGCATATGCGGCAACGATGGACTATTGCCCATTCACCGTTTTTGCGTACCCAAACGGCAATAGGCTCCATAAGACCGCCGCAATCCGCCTCACGGTCGCCCGGTTCGATATCAAGATGTACACTGCAAAGGCAGTTGGGACAATGGTTGCGGTGATCGCTACCCGCTCCCTCGGGAATTACCTCTCTGCCGCAATTTTTGCATACAAATACTTCGTTGCAGGCATGGGTTTTATAATAACCTTTTTCAAAAGATTTTCTCTTATTTTCTCTGTTCATAAGAGTCCTCCAATAAATTATTTATAGATATAAAATATATCATTATTTCATTTGTGTCAATCGAAAATTTTATTTTCAGCTTAAAAAATCAATTTTGTGTCCTTTTTGTTTTTCTTGAATAAAATGGAGTGCATACCTTTAAAGGAGGTGTTGTTTTTGAACAGATATAATTGTTCCGAAAATCAAATTTCAGATAATCAAAGCGGATTTAACCGCTATCTTCCCTGTATTCAAAGCTGTCAAAGCACTTGTTGCTGTTCAAAAGGATATCCCATCCCGGGACCTCAAGGCCCGGTTGGCCCAAGAGGCCCTCAAGGAATTCCCGGTGCAGTCGGTCCCGAAGGTCCTCAGGGAATTGCAGGACCTCAAGGTGAGACGGGGCCTCAGGGCCCCACCGGACTTACCGGTGCTACGGGCGCTACAGGTGCAGTCGGTCCTCAAGGTCCTGCCGGTCCGCAGGGTCCCATTGGTTTAACAGGCGCTGTAGGACCGCAGGGTCCTATCGGTGCAACAGGTCCGCAGGGTCCCGCCGGAGGTGTGCTTGGTTTTGGTGATTTCTATGCACTTATGCCCTCGGATAATCCCACTGCAATTGCACCCGGCGGTGATGTGGCATTTCCAAGCACTGCTGTAATCGGCGGAAGCGGTATCACAAAGCTTTCGGATACTTCTTTTACTCTTACCGAAGCCGGTGTTTATCAAGTTCTTTTTCAGGCAAGCGTTACCGAAGGCGGTCAGCTTGTTCTTACTCTTAACGGAACAGAACTTCCCTATACCACCGTAGGACGCTCCGCTGCAAATTCTCAAATAGTCGGTATGGCGCTTGTGCAAACCGCTGCCGCAAATTCCGTACTCACCGTTCGCAACCCCGCTGCAACAGGCGCTGCTACTTCCATTACCTTGACTGAAAATGCAGGCGGAACATCTCCTGTTGCAGCTCATCTTGTTATTACAAGACTTCAATAAAAAATTTTTATTTTTTTGAAATTTATTGTTGACTTTTTCGAGTAAAAGTGATAAATTAGGCAATATAATGTTACAGGCGTTGACGAAGACGGTTGGAACAGTAAACGCACAGAGAGCCGATGTTTGGTGCGAATCGGTAGTTGCTGAACCGCAGACCTATCACTTCCGAGCCGGGAACCCGAAAGGTTTTATTCCAAGTAGATATTCCCCGTTTGCCCGCGTTAAGGGATAGGACTTGTTGGAGTCTGAAGTGGCAGTATTACTGCAATTTGAGTGGTACCGCGGATAGAAGTTTATTTTACCCGTCTCAAGATTTATTCTTGAGACGGGTTTTGTTATATAAAAAGGTTGATTATCAACCGGAAAGGACATTGGATCTTATGAAAAAACAGACAGAAACCTCCCTTATGGAGATAGCTCAGCGAATTCGTGAAATGCGTGAGATTGTCGGATTTTCTCCTGCACAGCTTGCGGAACGCACTGAAGTTTCGGAGGAGCAGTATCGAATTTACGAGAGCGGAAAAGTTGATCTTCCTTTCTCTTTCCTACACAAATGTGACCTTGCGTTCGGACTTGAAATAACCGAACTTCTTGAAGGTCATGCATCAAATCTTTCGCATTATACTGTTACAAGAAAAGGCGAAGGACTTGTTACTGCGGAAGAGGACGGCATAAGTATCCAAAATCTTGCTCCTCTTTTTCAAAGAAAACTCGGTGCACCCTATTGGGTAACATATAAATATTCTGCGGATCTTCAGGATAAACCTATTCATACAGCAACCCATGCAGGACAGGAATTTGACCTTGTAATAAAAGGTTCTCTTAAAGTTCAAGTCGGTGAACATACTGAAATTCTCAATGAGGGCGACTCCATTTTCTATAAATCTTCCGCACCTCACGGAATGATTGCCGTAGGCGGTGAGGACTGCACTTTCCTTGCTATGATAATGGCAGATAAAAAACCCGAAAAGGCCGATTACATTATTCCTAAAAAACCGACTCACGAAAGTGATCTTATCAGTAACTCTTTTGTTAAAGCAGAAACCGATGAAAACGGTTATCCCGTAAAGCTTCATTTTACCAACACAGATGAGTTTAACTTCGCATTTGATATCGTTGATGAGCTTGGTCGTCAGCAGCCCGATAAAGTTGCTATGGTACATGTTTCAAACGATCTTTCCGAAAATATTTATACTTTCCGTGATATGAAAGAGCGTTCCGCTCAGGCTGCAAACTATTTCACCTCTCTTGGAATTAAAAAAGGTGACACTGTAATGCTTGTTCTTAAGCGTCATGCGGAATTCTGGTTCTCGATTCTTGCTCTGCATAAAATAGGTGCAATTGTTATTCCTGCAACCGATCAGCTTCTTCAGCACGATTTTGAGTATCGTTACAAAGCTGCAAATGTAAAAGCCATCGTCTGCACCGCAGTTGGAAATACCGCACATGAAGCGGAACTTGCAGCTGAAAATTACGACAAAAATCTCATCAAAATAATCGTAGGCGCACCAAGGGACGGTTGGCATAATTTCC
The DNA here is from genome assembly GCA_964512935.1 of uncultured Oscillospiraceae bacterium. GTDB lineage: Bacteria > Bacillota > Clostridia > Oscillospirales > Ruminococcaceae > UMGS1668. Next base: position 6,183 of record CAZEKU010000074.1, read on the forward strand.
GTTCTGAATATGAGCTTTTCAGCCGCAGATTCCATAGAACCGAAGAAACTCCCTGCGGTGATGACCCTATGCTTATGTTCTTCACCTCTGGTACTACCGGTTATCCTAAAATTGCAACTCACAGCTACAAATATCCCCTTGGACATTATGTTACCGCAAAATATTGGCACTGGGTACGCCGTGACGGTCTTCATTTTACAATTTCCGATACCGGTTGGGGCAAAGCTCTTTGGGGAAAACTTTACGGTCAGTGGCTCTGTGAAAGTGCAGTATTTACTTATGATTTCGACAGATTTGATGCGGCAAAGATTCTTCCCATGT
>CAZEKU010000075.1:0-6492 GCA_964512935.1 uncultured Oscillospiraceae bacterium
CGATTTATCAGTTTGCTACGATTACCATGCTAAAGCGGATAACTTTGTCGCCGAGCATATAACCTTTTCTGTAAACATCGGTTATAACATTTTCACCGTAGGCGGGGTCTTCGTTGTGCATAACAGCCTCATGGAAATTCGGGTCGAACTGTTCACCAACATCGGGAATTTCTTTAACGCCCATGCTGTCGAAAACCTCTTTAAGAGTATTTTGAATAAGTGAAATACCCTTTTTGAATTCCTCGTCCTTACATTCGTAATTTAGCGCACGCTCAAAACTGTCAAGAACGGGAAGAAGCTTTTTAACGGTGTCGATTGTTGCATCGCTGTAGATAGCATCTTTTTCACGCTGACTGCGCTTGCGGAAGTTATCATATTCTGCAAGGGTGTGGAGATACTTATCGTAAAGCTCATCTTTTTCGGCTTTAAGAGCCTCAAGTTCCTCTTTAACGGTATCAAGCTCTGTTTTTTCTACAGGAGCTTCGGTCTGCTCTTCAGCAGGAACCTGTTTTTCTTTATCCATTTTCATCACCTGTGTTTCTTTGATATATTATAGAAAGCAGTGTGCCGAGTTTTTCGGCGAAATATTCAAGATGTGGAATGAGCCTTGAATAATCCATTCTGACGGGGCCTATAAGACCGATGGTTCCACAATCGTTTTCTCCGATATTGAACCTTGCCACCAAAAGGGAACTGCCGGAAAGCTGTGAAAGGCTGTTTTCCTTTCCTATGAAAACGGTTACGCCGGAAGGATTGTTTCCTATCACAGGGCCAAGTTTGTCACGCTTTGAAATAAGCTTCATTATTTCAAGAGCACGGTCGGAATATTCGTTATAGGTAAGAAGCTTTTCCTGACCGCCGAGATAATACTGTCCGTCATAAACCTCTTTGCAAAGCTCATAAATTCCGACTATAAGCGGATTGAAAACTCCGGAATATTCGCCAAGCTGAATTGAAACGGCGTTTACAAATTCTGCGCTTATATCTTTAAGAGTATGACCGCAGAAACGGTCTTTTGCAAACTTGCGGAAGAAATCCGCAATTCCTGCGTTTACCTTAAATGCAAGTCTGCATACTTTGCTTTTAACAACTCCGTTTGATGCAATAACCAAAAGAACAACTGTCGTTGCATCCGCGGGAACGATATCTATTCGCTCAACGGTTACATAACTCGGAGTTGTAGTCATCGCAATTGTAGCACATCCGGTATATTCCGCAAGTGCCTCAGCGGAGTCTGCAAGAAGCTTATCAGGGTCGGGGTCGCCTATATTAAAAAGGGCGTCAATGCCGTCCTTTTCATCCTCTGTAAGAGGCTTTACCTTCATAAGACTATCGATATATGCTCGATAACCGAGATGTGAAGGAACTCTTCCTGCGGAGGTGTGAGGCTGTTCAAGGAGACCCATTTCGAAAAGCGCAGCCATTTCGTTTCTGACCGTTGCAGGTGAAACGGAAATTTCCGGAAACTCCGAAAGAGTTTTTGAACCAACAGGCTCGCCAGTTTGTATATATGTTTCAACAATAGCTGAAAGAATACGCTTTTTTCGGTCGTCGAATCTCAAATGAACACCTCCCTTTGGATTTTAGCACTCGATTACTTGGAGTGCCAACATCTATTATTATACACATATTTTTCCCGCTGTCAAGGGAATATACAAAATATTAACAAATTTTTAGCACTTTATTTATTAGAGTGCTTATTTTTTGAAAAAATCGCTTTGTTAAAAACCGTTTTATATATTGTACCTTTAATTTAATGCAAAATAAAAAGCAGTGACACCGAAAGGTGCCACTGCTTTTTTATTCGTTCACAATTAAATCCGCAGTTTTTCCTTTTACCAAAGGTAAAAGCAGAGCGGGTTCAATTTCAATTTGCCTTCCGATTTTTCCTGCGCTTACGGTAACTGTCTTTAAATCAAGCACAGCCTCGTGAAAAACCGTAGGGAAAAGCTTTTTCATACCTATAGGGGAACAGCCTCCGTGAATATAACCGGTAAGACCGAGAAGGTCTGCGGAAAGAACCATTGCAACGCTTTTTTCACCAACAGCCTTTGCAGCTTTTTTATAATCAAGTCTTGCCGCGCCTGGAATTACAAATACATAGAAATTACCTTTTCCGGCTTTGAGCACAAGAGTTTTATATACCTCGGAAATATCCTTGTTTATAAGCCCTGCAACGGTTACTGCATCACAGGGTGCGCCCTCCTCAATTTCATAGCCATGAGGTATATAGGGGATATTCTTTTGATCAAGAAAGCGCATAACATTAGTTTTGTCATCGTTCTTCTTCAAAATTTACACCTCGGTCATATCAAAATCTTCGCCGACAAAGGTCGAAAAGCCATCATAGGCAGCTTTTTCGACATCTTCCATGGAATGAACTGTCCAGGAGCAAAGGCGAGTTCCGTAAAATCTGCAAAGTGAAAATCCAAGGGTACTATCGCCGAATTTATAGGAAATAAAATCGGGTTTAGATTTAAAATTGAATAAAAGGTTAGAAAGTGCCCAACCGAGGAAACCTTTTACACCAATGTGACCATTTCCTGCGGAAAGCTGACCTCTGATTACTTCGGGATGATTGTTTTTAAACCATTCAAGTACAAAGGGGTTGAAACTTATTACATTGAAATCGCCCTTATAATTTTTGAGCATTTGATAGGTGTTTTCAAGAAAATCCGCATCAAAAGCAGCGCCTGCGGTTTTAATTTCGCAGGAAACGGGAACATCGCCGAGCACCTCAAGAACATCGCTGAAAAGCGGAATTTTTTCAGCTGTATCACCAAGAGAGAGCTTTGAAATTTCCTCAAAGGTAAGCTCACAGGGAGCGCTGTCAACCTTACAAAGCCTTTTAAGGTTGAGGTCGTGATAAACAATTACCTTGCCATCCTTGGTAGGCTGTACATCAAGCTCAACACCGATATTTTGTTCTGCGGATTTTTTGAAAGCGGGAATACTGTTTTCGGGAATTTCGCTGTTAAAAGCACCACGATGATAATATGCTGTAGGAAGCTCAAAAAAGCGGAATTTATTAGGAGTTGTACAGTACACAAAAATGCAGGCAACTGCAAGAAAAATTATTATCAGAATGAGTAAAATTGCAGAGATAACCGGATGCATCAGTCGTCACCTCCGACATCAAGGGCCTCAAGCTTATCTTTAGGCTGAACAGGTTTGCTGTCGCCATGTTTTACCTGCAAAAGCAGAATAAATGCAATTATCTCAGCCACAACCGCATAGGGGAAAAGTACAGCATAGTTTTCGAGAGTTTCGATAAAATATCCCGCAATGGCATTTGTAATAGTCTGAGCAGCCATAGATGCGGTATAGTAGTATCCGGTATATTTTCCTATATCGCTGCCCTGACTCATCTCCCAAATTATCGGGAAGGTGTTTACGATAACGCAAGCGTAGCCGCAGCCGATTATAATGAAGAACGGAATAAGGAAAAGTCCTGCACTTCTGAAGAATGCCATTACGAAAAAGCAAAGGGTCATAATGGTAAGGCCGATCATAATTGCTTTTTTGCGTCCGAATTTTGTGGCAATCATACCGGAGGGAATATAGAAAATGACAGCGGAAACAGTTGCAATAAGAAGATAATCCGCAAAGCCGCCGCCTTTTACATTGAGGAAATTAGTCATATAAAGGCTGAAGAAGGTGGTAACAGCGTTATATCCAATAAAGAAAAACGCAACACAGCCAAGCATGAAAATAAGGCTTTTAAGGATATCCTTAGGCATTTTTTTGCCTTTAGAAAGCTCCTGATTAAGCTCTGCCTCGGTACTTTCATAGCCGCCGCTTTCTTCCATTTCTTTAACGAGCTTATTTTCACGGACGGTAAGTACAAGAATAACTACAGCGCCGACCATTACGCAGGCAATTATAGCGAAAATCGGGAAATAGTTAGGTTTTCCTTCGGAGGGAACAAGGAATTTTATAAGGAGGAGAGAAATAACTCCGCCGATTGTTCCCATAACATTTATTACCGCATTTCCCTTACTGCGAAGTTTTTTCGGAGTGACATCGGGCATAAGCGAAACCGCAGGGGAGCGGTAAGTTGCCATGGCAATAAGAGTAATTCCAAGGCAAAGTGCGAATCCGATAAGGCTTTCGTTATTATCAAAATAGGGCAGGAACATCATGCTTATAACAGCAATGGTAGTTCCGCAAATTATAAAGGGAGTGCGTTTTCCAAGGGGAGTGTGTGCTTTGTCGGAAAGTGCTCCAAAAAGAGGGAGCATAAACAGTGCCAAAAGGTTATCAACACCCATAATAAGTCCGACAGTACCCTCACCGACACCGAAGGTGTTTCTGAGAATCAAAGGAATAATTGTGTCATAAGCCTGCCAAAAGGTACAGATTGAAAGAAATGCAAGTCCCACAAGAAGGGTGCGTTTGTAGTTAAGTTTCATTTTAAGCTCCTTTATCAGTCAATATCGGGAATGATTTGATCGGGTTTTTCGTCAAGACAATCCGGATGACGAAGAATCCAGTCAAGCTGTTTAAATGCGCTTGCAAAATAATGTCCGTCGGTTATGCGCTCATCGGAAACAACGGTGAAATCAATGTATTTGTGCTTTTCAACGCTGCCGTCCCTTTGAACTTCAAGAGCTGTTCGCTTAGCGCCGAAAGCTATAAAAAGCGGACAGGTTCCGAAGTTATAAAGGTGATGATATATCGGAGGAATTCCGAGGGAACCGAGGTTTGTGATGAACATACTGCAATGGAAAGGCGATGCCTTATGGATTATTTTAGGCATAAGTCCAAAATAGTCCAGGAAATCCAAAAATGCAACAAAGAAACGCAAAATAAGAGCGGGCATATAGTTTATAAGTTTTGCAACGACATCAAAAAGATTCGAGTCGCCTGCACGCCTTGCAATTTCAATAGCCTCATCCATCTTGCGGTAAATATCCTCTGCTGTATCAGCAGGATTGAATACAACCTTAATTGCGGATTCCTGTGCGTTAAGTTCCATACTTTTTTTGACCATCATACAGACGGTTATTTCGTCGCCATGCTGATAGATTCTTTGACCTGCAATAAAACGATTTAAACCGGGCTTTTGCGAAATAAGCCTTACATAAGCAGCTATCATAACATGAAGAAATCCAAATCCGGAAAGTCCGTCATCTTTGCGTTTCTTCTTGATATAATTTTCAATTCTGCCAAGTTCTACACAGCCACTGAAAAAGTTGGAGGAATCGTTTCTCGTTCTCATAATAAACGGAGAAACATAAGACATCGGTGACAAAGAACGGACACGATATCAGTCATAACGGTCTCCGAAGAGTTTTTTTCTCTTTTTCATAAATAAACCCTTTCTGCTATAAGCATACTATTATACATAATTATAACAGAAAAAATTTTATAAATCTACAAAAAATATAAAATAGCAAGGTTTTAAAGGAAAAATTAAGAATTTAAAAAAACAACTCTTACCTCACTAATACTTGACTTATTTTCATATTGTGGTAGAATATAAAATGATTGGTTTTGATAGGAAGGCGTACCCTTATGTGCAAAAACGAAAGAACCATTGAAGCTATGGCGAAACGAATTCGCAGCGGAGATTATAATGATTTCGGTAAGCTTTTGCAGCTTTGCGCCTATATACCGAAAGAAACCTTAAAGGTTTCGAAAAAACTCGGTTATGAAAAAGAAGATATCTATCAGGAATCGGTCGTAGCATTTCTTCGTGCACTTCATTCATATGATGAGAATCGGGAGGTCGGATTCAGAACATTTGCCTCCGTGTGCATAAGAAATCATATAGCTTCGATCCTGCGAAACGGTCAAAGATCAAAAAATTCGGCAATGGTCGATTATATTCCCATAGAGGAAATCGATCTTATTTCAAAAAGTGAGCCGGAGTCGGATTGGATCGAAAAAGAGGCTTTTTTCAATATGAAAAAGCGGATAAACGCTCTCCTTTCGGAATTTGAAATGGAGGTATTAAAGCTTTATCTTTCCGGTCTTTCTTATAAAGAAATCGGTGAAAAGCTCGGTAAAAGCGAAAAATCCGTGGGAAATGCACTTTCCCGTGTAAGAAAAAAGCTCCGGACTGAAATCGGTCCGGAAAACTAATTTTGGTATGCGGCCTTTGGGCTGGATATACGAATGCTCCGTGGCACCCCGGCAACGTATCTATCAAGGCGATTGTGGTAAACCAAGGGCAAATACATTTATTCAAAAGAAGAGGTAAAAACATGTACGAAGACAAAACCTTAGTGTGCAAAGAATGCGGCAAAGAATTCACCTTCACCGCTGGAGAACAGGAATTCTATGCAGAACGCGGATTTGTAAATGAACCCCAGCGCTGCAAAGAATGCCGTGATGCACGCAAGAACAAAATCAAAACCCAGAAAGAAATGTACACCACCACCTGTGCAGCCTGTGGATGCGAAGCTAAAGTTCCTTTCAAACCCAGAGAAGATCGCCCTGTTTACTGCAGCGAGTGCTTCGCAAAAATGAAAAGCGAAGAATAATTTC
>CAZEKU010000076.1:0-227 GCA_964512935.1 uncultured Oscillospiraceae bacterium
AGGGTTTCAAAATCGTATTTCATTTGTCCTCCTTATTCTTCAATGCCTTCCATTTCTTTTTCCACAAGAGCTTCACAGGATTTCATTGCCTCAAGAGTTTTTTCAAAAAGCTCATTGAGATCCCAACCCAGGCGTTCTGCACCGAGTTTTATTACATCTCTTGAACAGCCTGCGGCAAATTTTTTATCCTTGAATTTTTTCTTTATGCTGGAGACATCCATATCCAT
>CAZEKU010000076.1:237-6408 GCA_964512935.1 uncultured Oscillospiraceae bacterium
GAGGGACGCATTTTTGCCGCAGCCCAGATAAGTCCTGTGAGTTCATCTGCTGCAAAAAGCACTTTTTCCATTTGGTGCTCGGGTTCGACATCCGAAGTCATACCATAAGCATGACTGCAGACCGCATGGATAAATCTTTCATCAAAGCCCTCTTCTTTAAGAAGTTCAGGTGCTTTAACGCAGTGTTCCTCCGGCCAATTTTCAAAATCAATATCGTGAAGAAGTCCTACTGTTGCCCAAAAATCCGCCTCTTCACCATAGCCTAAATCATTTGCATACCAACGCATAACGCCCTCTACCGTATAGGCATGGCGGATATGGAAAGGGACTTTATTATATTTTTTCAGTGCTTCAACTGCATTTTCTCTGTTCATAATGCCCTCCGAAATTTTTCAGATCATTTAAGCTCCGAAAGCTTTTCGACAACGGGGTCGAGCCAATTATCATCGCAATATTCGATATCACCTGCATCGCATTTTGCGGCAACGGTAGGATCCATCGGAATTTTTGCAGTAACGGAAATTCCGTATTTTTCGGCAATTTCATCAATATGGCTCTCGCCGAAAATATTATGGACTTTTCCACAATCGGGGCATTTAAATCCGGACATATTTTCTACTACTGCAAGAACAGGAATATCCATCATTCCCGCCATTTTTACTGCTTTTTCAACTATCATTCCAACAAGCTCCTGAGGAGAAGTAACTACTACTATTCCGTCAATGGGCAATGATTGGAATACAGTAAGAGGAACATCGCCTGTGCCCGGAGGCATATCTACAAACATATAGTCTACATCATTCCAGACTACATCCTGCCAAAACTGTTTTACCGTACCTGCAATAACAGGGCCTCTCCATACAACGGGTTCTGTTTCATCCTGAAGGAGAAGGTTTACGGACATTACCTCAATTCCGGTTTTGCTGAGCTCAGGAATTATTCCTGCTGCGCTTCCGGTTGCTTTTTGGGTAATTCCAAAAGCTTTAGGAATAGAGGGACCTGTTACATCCGCATCAAGAACTGCGGTTTTGAATCCCTTTTTCTGCATATTTGCTGCAAGCAATGAGGTTACAAGAGATTTTCCGACTCCGCCTTTACCGCTTACAACTCCGATTACATGTTTTACATCGGAAAATTCATTTTGCGGAACAAGAAAACTCTCGGGAGTCTGTCTTGAGGAACAGTCCTGTCCGCAATGCTCACAATCGTGGTTACATTCACTCATCTTAGAAATATCTCCTTTACGGTATTTTGCGTACTTCATTAGTATAACACTTTATCACTAAAAAGTTAAGTATTTCAAAATTTATTTTCATATTTTGATAATTTTCTCAATTTACTGTCGCTTTTTCCGAAAAAATGTGGTATAGTCAAATGTATATTTATTGATTTTTTTAGGAGAGTGTTTAATTTGGCTTCAACTGCTGTTTTCGGTGTTTCTTTTGTAGATATAAAAGGATTTCCGTTTGCAAAGTATGTTCCAACCGGCACCAATCCCGGTAATGTAAAAATCGTTCACGGTGGTGTTTCCCGCAATGTCTGTGAAGACTTTGCAAATGTGGGAATGCCCGTAACTTTTGTCAGTGTTTCCGACCACACACCTATCGGACTTGATGTTTTGGATTATCTTCAGAATATCGGTGTCGGAACCGACTATATAACTATGGTTCCGAGCGGCGGAATCGGTATGTGGCTTGCTGTTATGGATGAACGCGGTGACCTTGCAGCATCCACATCTCAAATGCCCGACCTTGATGCTCTTGAATCTTTCATCGGAGCTAAGGGTGAAGAAATCGTAAAAAACTGTGAAAATATTGTTCTTGAAATTGACATGAACGAAAGTATTGCGGAGAAGGTTCTTTCTCTCGCTGAAAAATACAATAAAAAAGTATATGTTATTGTCGGAAACCTCAGTATTATCGGAAAACGCCCCGATTTTTTAAGCAGAGTTGACTGCTATATCTGCAACGAGATTGAGGCAGGAAAATTCTTCGGCATGGATCTTAAAGATCTTTCTCCCGATCATATGCTTGAGGTTGTTATAGAAAAATCCGCAGAGCTTAAAGTTCCCTCTATGGTAGTTACAATGGGTAAAAACGGTGCTGTTTATTATGACAGCCGCACCGGTGAAAAGGGTCATACTCCCTGCAATCCTGTAACTATTGTTGACACCACCGGAGCGGGCGATGCTTTCCTTTCCGGAACCGTTATGGGTCTTACTAAAGGTTATAATCTTGAAAAGGCTGTAAAAGCGGGTACATATCTTGCATCTGCAACTATACAGGTTCTTGAAAGCTCCTGTCCTAAGAATTCAAAATTCTTTGATCAGTTTGAGGATTGATTTAATTAGATTAAAAACGCTTAATAAATGCAGAAGCTTTGCTTCTGCATTTTTATTTTACGATGATTTTCGGCAAAAATACGCAGTTCTTTATCTCTTTGCTCTTGAAGAAAAAAATATACTATGTTATTATATAGGGTAGTACTATTTAAATGGAGGACATTAAATGTTAGGTGCCATAATCGGCGATATTGCCGGAAGCATATATGAATTTAATAATATTAAAACCACCGATTTCCCTATTATCGATGATAGCTGTTTTTTTACAGATGATACTGTTATGACAATTGCTGTGGCTGAAGCACTTCTTAAAGGTGAACGCAACGAAATCAAAACCGAAAAAGAAATGATAAAAGCCTTCAAAAAATACGGCAAGCTCTATCCCGATGCAGGATACGGAAATCGTTTTAAGGAATGGCTTGTTTCTTCCGATCAAAAGCCCTATAACAGCTTCGGAAACGGTTCTGCAATGAGAGTTTCCCCTGTTGCATGGTATTTCCACAGCCTTGAAAAAGTTGAAGCTTTTGCGGAAATAAGCGCAAAAGTTACACATGACCATGAAGAAGGTATCAAAGGCGCAAAGGCAACTGCTGCTGCAATCTTCCTTGCAAGAAACGGCAGACCTAAGGATTATATCAAGCGTTATATTGAGCTTAAATATAAATATGACCTTAACAAAACCCTTGATGAGATCCGCCCTACTTATAAATTTGACGAAACCTGTCAGGGAACCGTTCCCGTTGCAATTTGCGTTTTTCTTGAATCCGAAAGCTTTGAGGATACTCTCCGCAAAGCAATTTCCATGGGTGGCGACAGCGATACTCTTGCAGCTATTGCTTGCAGCATAGCCGAAGGATTTTATCCTGTTCCGAGTGATATTAAAGAGCGTGCTCTTTCTAAACTTGATAAAAAACTTTTGAGCATGCTCAAAAAATGGAATGACGACCTCAGCGTTTCTCCTAGTCCTTTTGAGCACCGTGATATAATGCTCTATACCGATTATCTTTTGAGAAACCCTCGCACGGAAAGAAAAACCATTACTCATCCGGATACTTCACAAAACTATGTTGTACCGCAATATAATGAGATAATGTTCAACTTCATCCGTGATGCTGTTGTTTCCGATAGACTTCGCAGCGATTATGCTGAAATTCTTGCAAACCACAATATAAAAAGTCATCAGGACATGGTATGTGAAGTTTGCGATGCAAGCGAAGTCCTTCTTGAGGCAATGCTCACTGTAATTATTTACGGAGAGCGTGTTAAACCCGGAAATGTTGCCTGGGCTGCCGAAGACGGTATTCTCGGTGACATTATGCTTTATCTTCGCAAAAAAGAAAAAGAATCCGAAGAATAATTAAAAAGCTGTCAAAGCATTTTGCTTTGACAGCTTTTTTCAGTTATTTTTATATGCTTCGTTTATTGATACCATTACAATATCGTTAAGATGCTCAATAATAAATTTTTGAGCAGATTCCGCATAATAGTTTTTACTGTATTCTCTGTAATATTTATTTACCTCCCAAAAACTTTCTATACCTATTTTCATTCCTTTTTCCGTAGGAATTCTGTTAAGACTTTTTGTCTTTTCGTCATATGAAAGTTTCAGATAGCCTTCATTAAGAAGGTATCTTGTTATTTGAGTAGGTATAATTTTTTCGGAGCTTACCGCATCATTTATTCTTTTTGTCAAAAGCTTTACTCCTACGGGGTCTTTTGTGGTTTCGATTTTATCAAGCTCATCTTTTGAAAAACCTTTTGACCTTATTTTTCTCGCAACCGCATAGTTTGTATCTATTATTTCGGAAAGTTCATTTGCCGAAAGCAGCTTTTCAATATTTGTAAATGCCTTCACGTAAATTCCGCCGCATTTTCTGATTATCGGATGCGGAATGCGTACCCATTCTTCAATTGAAAATTTATAATAGTTCTTTTCAGGCGATTTTGTAGGAAGTGAGGTAATCTCCCCTCTTTTTATGATTTTACTTTCCGTAATTTTTCCATACCAACGGATACAGCCTTCGCTGTCACCGAAAGTGCCCTCCGGAAAATAAAGTGCGATATATTTCGGAAGCGGAATATTCTTAGGAATAACCGCCTCGGGAATGTGATAAAACTTTTCGGCAAAATTAACTTCAAACTGTTTTTCGCTTTTTACTGTTCCGATAAGTACCTCGTATTCCATTTTTTCACCCGCTTTTTACTTCTTTAATGTTAAAATATTCTCTTTATTGCATTTCGTCAATCTTTTTGAAATTATTTAGCTATTTTGCATAATTTTATATCGATTTTTATGTATATTATGACGAAAAAATTGTTTTTTCGTCATTTTTTGATTTTTAACACAAATATTTCATATTTTTTATAATTTTTTATAATATTTTTGTAGAATTTGTTCAAAAGCTATTGAAAATTTTAAAGTATCGCGTTAAAATCATTGTATATTATCGAAAAGGTATTTTATCCAAAATATTATGTTCTGTTCCACAGAAATGGAGGTCATCTTCTATGAAAATTCTTGAAGAAAGAATCATTAAAGATGGAGTAGTGCGTGCCGGCAATGTCCTGAAGGTAGATTGTTTTCTGAATCACCAGATGGACATTTCTCTTTTTCAGGAGATGGCGTCCGAATGGAAAAAGCGTTTTTCCGACAAGAAAATAAACAAAATCCTCACTATTGAGGCTTCCGGAATCGCTATCGCCGCTATTGTTGCTACTGCATTTGATAACTGCCCTGTTGTTTTTGCTAAAAAAACCGAAAGCCTTAATGTTGATGGTGCTGTATATTCTTCTAAGGTAACTTCTTTTACCAAAAAACGCACCTATGATGTTTTTGTAAGCCAAAAATATCTTTCACCCGAAGATCATGTGCTCATCGTCGACGATTTCCTTGCAGTGGGAAGTGCTCTGAACGGTCTTATTGACATTGTAAAACAGTCCGGTGCTACTGTTGAGGGACTTGGAATTGCTATTGAAAAAGGTTTCCAAGGTGGCGGAGATGCTCTTCGTGAAAAGGGTTTTGCGCTTGAATCTCTTGCAATAGTTGACAAGCTTGATGCTGAAACCGGAACCATTGAATTCCGTAAATAAAAGTTAAAAATGCACATATGAAATGTGCTTTTTTATAAAATGCTTCATGAAAAGCAAAGTAATTAGGAGGATAAACATGAAAAAACTTCTTGCACTTATTCTTGCACTCGTAATGGTTCTTTCTTTTGCTGCTTGCAGCGAAAGCGAAAATCCCGGCGAATCCGGCAAGCAGGACTCTAAGGAACTTACCGTAGAGAACATCAAAATCGGTTTTATACATGTAACCGACCCTGCTGACAAAGGTTATGTTTACAACCATGACCTCGGTACTTGGAAAATGGCTGAAAACCTTGGAATTTCCAAAGATCAGATCATCAATAAGTACAACATCGCAGAAAACGAAGGCACTGCAACCGCTATCGAAGAACTTGTTGAAGCAGGCTGCGACATTATCTTTGCAACTTCTTTCGGTCATGGTGACTATATGACTGAAGCAGCAGCAAAACATCCCGATATCGAATTCTGCCACGCAACCGGTTCTCAGGCTGCAAACTCCGGTCTTTCAAACTATCACAACTATTTCACTTCCATTTATGAAGCACGCTATATCGCAGGTGTAGCAGCAGGTCTTAAACTCAACGAGCTTATCGAAAACGGCACTATTACCGAAGATCAGGCTGTTATCGGCTATGTTTCCGCATTCTATTTCCCCGAAGTTATCTCCGGTTTCACCGCTTTCTATCTTGGCGCACGTTCTGTTTGCCCTTCCGCAACCATGATCACTCTTAAAGCTGACTCCT
>CAZEKU010000077.1:0-6377 GCA_964512935.1 uncultured Oscillospiraceae bacterium
TAACTGTTGAAAGGCCTTTGAGAACGAAAAAAGGATGGAACGAAATTTGGAGGACAGCAAACTTTCGGAGCTGTTTTGAAGCCGCTCGGAGTTTGCAGTGGAGGAGCTTTCAAAAAAGTATGAAAAGCTCTGCAAGGCTTTGGCGAAAAACATTCTTCAAAGCAACGAAGAGGCGGAAGAATGTTTCAACTCTGCACTTTTAGCGGTTTGGAATTCCGTTCCGCCGGTAAAACCCGAAAATATGGGTGCATATTTTCTTAAAACCGCAAGAAATATCGCCCTAAATCGCCGTGAATTTTTAATGGCGGAAAAAAGAGGTAGCGGAAACAGCGAAATTGCTCTTTCGGAGCTTGAGGAAACCCTAATGGGCGAAAACGGTGTGGAAATTATTGCCGAAAACAAGATTTTACTTTCGGAAATAGAGAATTTCCTAAAGGAAATATCCGATGAAAAACGAAATGTCTTCGTAAAAAGATATTGGTATTTCTATTCAATCTCCGATATCGCAAAGGACTGCAATATGAGCGAAAGCAAAGTTAAATCCCTGCTTTTCCGCACAAGAAAAATGCTTAGAAAAAAACTTGAAAGAGAGGGTCTGTTATGAAAGAAAATTTGCTTACTATGATGAATGACCTTGACGATGAAATTATTATGAATGTCTCAAAAAGCGAAAAAGCATCGACAAATCCGTTCAAAAAAATAAAATGGACTGCCGTCGCTGCCGCAATAGCAATTTTTGCGGCAATTCCCGCCGCAGCCTATGCCCTCGGATTTACAGCCTTTTTCAATGAAAATCAAAGCGCATGGGAGGCTTTTTCCACTGAAAAATTTGCCGTAACAGAGTATTCCGAGGATATTCAAAACCTTACCGAAAGCGTAAGAAAAAGTTTTTTGACGCTTGATGAGGCAAAAGGCTTTTTCGGAATAGATATTCCGAAAAACAGCGTTGTCGAAACTTCCGAGGCAAAATTTATTGCAAACGAAACAGTCGAAAATGGAATGGAGGTAATCTTTGCGGAAACAGATGCAGCGGGCGAAAACATCCTTGAGCATGCCTATGTATATGTGGGAATTGATGATGGAAAACTTTTAGGCGCACATATTTTTTCCTTTTATAAAACCGAAAACAGCCATATCGAAATTATCTATTCCGCAGTCTGCGAAGAAAATCCTAATGAAAACGGCGGCGGAATTGCAATGGAATCAAAAAATAAGGGAAAAAGCGAAAGCTATATTTCCGAAAACGAAAGGGAATTTATAATTGTTACCGAAAAGGGCGATGGTTTTTACAAAAAAACAGCCTTCACTGAAATAGACGGACTTCTTGTGACCGTTGACGCAATAGGCGCTGACGAAGAAAAAATCGAAGCGGATCTTTTTGGAATAATCGAAGCGTATAAATAAAATTTGAGCACGCATAAAAACAAAAATGAGCACGGATAATTTTATCCGTGCTCATTTTTAAATCCGTTTTTGCCAAATTATGCTCAAGGGCTTTATTTAAACTTAAAAAAAGTGTAAAATAGAAAAAAGCGGAGGTGAAAAAACAAATGGATGACGAAAAGTTTTTCTCAAACAAAAACTGTAAATATTTTCCCTGTCATAAAACCGATGATGAGGAAAATTTCAACTGTATGTTTTGCTACTGTCCGCTCTATGCCTTAGGCGAAAACTGCGGCGGAAATTTTGTATATACAAAAAGCGGTGTAAAAAGCTGTGAAAACTGCGACCTTCCCCATAGAAGAAACGCCTCCGAGCATATAGATGAAAAGCTTGTCGAAATAATAAAAATGACAAAAAAGGCAAAATAGGCGGGATTAACCTAAAATGAGCACGAAACCAAAAGGCTTCGTGCTCATTTTTACATTCCTCTGCGATCAATAAAATCCATTGCTTTGGAGATAAGATTTTTGTCGTTGCGGAAGGTAACAGCTTCATAAGCTGCATGAATTTCCATCCAACGAAGTTCGCTTACCTCCTCCTCCTGAGGATGAAGTGTGGATTCGTTAAGCGTGAATCCGATAAAATAGATGACCTGTTTTTTAACATTGGGCTTTGGCGAATATTCAACCGCTTCACGGAAACCTTCTCTCAAAAAAACTCTGAGACCTGTTTCTTCACGAATTTCACGGAGAGCGGTTTCCATCTCGGTCTCACCCGATTCCATATGTCCTTTAGGAAAAGACCAATGGCCGCCACAGCGGTGTTTAAGCAAAAGGATATGGATTTCACCTTCGTGCTCACGGTAAATAAGGCCACCACAGGATTTTTCATGCTTCATTTTTAAATCTCCTATTTTGGCAAAACTTTCACTAAATACAATAATATCACCTTTACGCAAGTTCTTCAAGTGTAAATAATGCAAATTTGCCTTTGAAGTGCAAAATATTTACAAAGTTTTTAAAACAAAAGCTGTTTACCGAAAAGATATAAAGTGATATACTGTCCTTATAATAAAAGAAGAAAAGAGATGCTCAATGAAAAAGACCGTTTTAATCATAATGGCAATAATCCTCTGCTTTGCAGGTTGTGCTGAAGAAAAATTCATTCCCGAAAGAGGAAATATCGAAAACGGTATTTATAATAACAGCGCTTTTAAAATAAGCTTTAACGGCGAAGGATGGAGCTATTCCTCCGAGGAGGAAATTGCAGAGCTTATGGGAATTACAGCCGAGGAGCTTTTGTCCGATGAATATGCCGCAGCCCTTGCGGATGTCGAAACAATATACGATATGAGCGCAATTTCACAAAATGGTGAAGTAAGCATAAGCATAAACCATGAAAATACAAAGCTTATTTATGCGGGTGAAATGAACCCCGAAATTTATCTTGAGCTTGCTTCCGAAAAGATTGTCGAGGCATTTGAAAGTTCGGGAATAAGCGTTACAAAAACCGAAATAGGCAATAAAAATCTCGGAAAATCCGAGGAAATCTGTCTTTCTCTTGAAGTAGATGTTTCCGGAATAACCCTTTACGAAAGGCTTTATGCGAAAGAAACAAATGGATGGATAAGCGTTGTAACAATAGCCTCTGGGGACGAAAACGAAATTTCCTCTGTTGCAGAAAAAGTTTCATTTAACTGAAAAAAAGAACCGTGCAGCTGCACGGTTCTTTTTTTATTCAATAACGGAAATTATCTTAAATTCCTTTGTTTTCATATCAAAAACACCGTCAAATCCGCCTTCAAGCTTTCCGAAATTTCTTACAATAAAAGTGAGAGCCGAATCGGAATAGCGCATATCCACCGTATGAAGTCCGAAATTATCGCTCCAAATAGGTGTTTTTGTATCATAGCTTTCAATAAGCTTTCCGTTTGAATCAAGGAAACCCACCATATAGTTGAGATCTGCCTCATAATGATTTCCGAAATCGCTCCATGAAACAGGTCCCGTACATTCGTAATAAACAACAATAAATGAAAAATCATCGGGATTTCTGCGGAAGGTTAAAATTCCACGCTCGGTTTCATCATCGCTATTATATCCGAGCGGAAAATTATCGTTGATGTTGAACTTTAAATTTCCGTTTTTCGGATCAAAAATCAAAAGCGAATGTTCCGAAAAAATATAGACATCGTTATTTTTAAGAAAACCGTAACCGCCGTTTCCACCATACATTCCGCCGTGATCGCCTATATAAATATGCTTTCCGCTTTCATTATTGCGAACGGAAAGGTGATATGAAACAATATCTCCGACACCGAATTCTCCGAAACGGCAGATGGAATATTTTCCGTCCGAGGAATTTATAACGGAGTCTTTATCAATATTTCCATCATCGGGTGAAAATTTAACGCTGTGAGTTTTGTTTTCAAAATTTATCTCCAAATTCAGTGCGAAATAATCGCTTTTTAAAACAGCGATTTTTTCATCGGAGGAAACCGAAAGTGAAAGATCGTTTCTCATAAGGTCAAGGTCGGAGCATTTTTCATCCTTAAAAACGGAAATTCCGATGGGACTTTCGTCCTTATAAAGAATTGCAACATATGAATATCCGCTGCCCTCTTTAAAATCCGAACCCTCAATTGTAAGACTGTAAATTCCGCTTTTTGCAATATTTCTTTCGAGATTCAGCTCCGAAGTTTCATCTTTTTCAAGATCATAGAACTCAAATCCCGTCATAATATAATTTTCAAAAAGCACTGCATCGCTGAAGAAAAAAGGTATAAAAGCGTTATCGCTGTTTGTTACCGTGCCGCGAATTTTCGTTTCCTTTTGAGAAATAAGCTTTCCGTCCTTATCAAATCTTAACGCATTTACCGCGGAAGAATCGGTTTTGAATGTATCAAGAGGTGTTGCGAAAATAAGATATTCACCGCTTTTTTTGTCAATTGAAGCGCCGTTTATCCATAGATTTTCCTTTCCTAAATCGGGAAAATCGGGTGAAAAATCCGATACCTCAAGGGTGTTCGTATTAAAGAAAAGAACCTTTTCTTTTCCGCAGAAAACAGCGTTTTCGCTGTCAACTTGCAAAATTGTTCCGAAAGTTGCGTAGCCGCTTGAATCATAAATTCCCTCAAAGGGAATTTTAAGCGAAGTTTTACCGTTATCAAGGATAAGAACAGCAGTGTAGCGGTTTTTATCCAAAAATTTTCGCTCATCAACAGAAACGCTTATATTTCGATTTTTAAGATCGTTTGCCCAGCGCCTTTCAAGGGAATACTTAAAAATAAAGGGATCCGCAAGCTCCTGTGAGGGCGTGAGCTCCTCGGTAATATAATCATCCTCGGGAGGATATGAAATATCGGAATTGCTCGGAACTTCGCTTTCACAGGCTGAAAAAACCACAAGACAAACCAAAATCAAAATAAACTTTTTCATAAAAAACCTCCTTTAAATATTATGTCCCTTTAAGGCAAGTATAGCACCGATGATAAACCGTGTAAACGATTGATTTGTAAATTATTATATGATAAAATAGGCTCTTAGAAAATAAAAAAAGGAGGATATCCTTTATGAATGATACAATAAAGGTTTTAATTGGAATTTTACTTCCACTTTTAGGAACAACCCTCGGTGCAGCAGCGGTTTTCTTTATGAAAGGCGAAATGGATCCTAAACTTGAAAAAGCACTTTTAGGATTCGCCGCGGGTGTTATGATGGCTGCATCTGTTTGGTCACTTATAATTCC
This sequence comes from uncultured Oscillospiraceae bacterium, assembly GCA_964512935.1. Classification (GTDB taxonomy): domain Bacteria; phylum Bacillota; class Clostridia; order Oscillospirales; family Ruminococcaceae; genus UMGS1668. The sequence continues at coordinate 5,131 of CAZEKU010000077.1, forward strand.
CGGAATTGAAATGGCGGAGGCAGCAGGTCAAATTGCATGGCTGCCTGCGGCAGTCGGACTTCTTGCGGGAATAGGATTTTTGCTTTTGCTCGATAGCTTTATTCCGCATCTGCATTTGAATTCCGATAAACCCGAAGGTCGCCCCTGTGGACTTAGAAAATCGTTCATGCTGGTATTTTCCGTTGCACTTCATAATCTCCCCGAGGGAATGGCAGTAGGCGTTGTGTTTGCAGGTATGCTCAGCGGAGAAAATATCATAACAACTGCCGGTGCATTTGCACTTGCCCTCGGTATTGCAATACAGAATTTCCCGGAGGGTGCAATAATTTCAATGCCTCTTGTGGGAACAGGTCTTTCAAAGAAAAAAGCATTTAAATACGGTTTTCTCTCCGGAGTTGTAGAGCCGATAGGCGCAATAATCACAATTTTGCTTGTTTCCGTAATAGAGCCTGTGCTTCCGTTCATACTTTCCTTTGCCGCAGGAGCAATGATCTATGTTGTTGTAGAGGAGCTCATACCCGAATCTCAAAGCGGTGAGCACAGCAATATCGCAACCGTAGGCGTTGCCATAGGCTTTGTGCTTATGATGATACTTGATATAGCCCTCGGTTGATTTTTAAAATAAAGGGGAAAAGCTATGATAAAGGTTGCCGCTGCAATAATAGAAAAGGACGGAAAATTTCTTATCTGCAAAAGAGGTCCGGGAGGAAACTGTGAGTTTTTATGGGAATTTCCGGGCGGAAAGCTTGAGGAGGGCGAAACGCCCTTTGAGGCGATTTTTCGTGAAATTGAGGAGGAGCTCTCCGTAAAAATAAAGCCTTCGGAAATATTTTGCGAATACCCTTTCTCCTATCCCGAAAAGGATATCTATTTCTATTTTATCCGAGCAAAGCTGCTTTGTGAAGAAATAAAACCGAATTTCCATACCGAAATAAAATGGGTTTCAAAAAATGAGCTTTCCGATTATGAATTTTGCCCTGCGGATTTGGAAACTGTCAAAAAACTCAAAGAAATTTAACTGAAACAAAGTTTGAGCACCGTTTAAAAATCGAAAGGAGCTTGAGCACCGTGATAAATTCCACCCTTTGTTATATTGAGCACGAGGGAAAATACCTTATGCTCCACAGAATTAAAAAGGAAAATGACGCTAACCGTGATAAATGGATAGGCATAGGCGGAAAATTTGAGGATAAAGAAAGTCCCGAGGACTGTATCCTCCGTGAAACCCTTGAGGAAACGGGTTTAAC
>CAZEKU010000078.1:0-2964 GCA_964512935.1 uncultured Oscillospiraceae bacterium
ATATGTCCCTCAGCGTAGATATCCTGAGGTTTTACACCTTCCATCTGAGCTGCCTCTTCCTCATGGATTCCCCAAAAACCCGGACGGAGACGGATTGACGGATCCTGTTCCTCATATCCGTAAGGAGCTATAATAGGTGCAAAAGCAACCATTATAATTTCAACGAGGAGAATAAAGAAACAAATTGTTGCCATTTTGTTCTTTAAAAGCTTGTTAAACGCTGTTTTAATCGGATTTTTTCGTTTTACGTTTTCCACTTTCATCCTCCTCCTTATTCGTATTTGATTCTGGGGTCAACCACACAGTATACAAGGTCAACAATCAGGTTAACAAGAATGAACATTGTTGCTATTATAAGGACTGTACTCTGTACAACCGGGTAGTTGTATTTTCTGATTGCATCAATCAGATATGTGCCTATTCCGTTGATTACGAAAACCTGTTCGGTGATAATTGCACCACCGAGAAGAACACCGAAACTTGTTCCGAGCTGAGTAAGAAGCGGTATCAATGCGTTTCTGAGTGCATGGATAATAATTACAGTGCTGCCTTTAAGTCCTTTGGATTTTGCTGTTCTTATATAATCGGACTGAAGAACATCGAGCATTGCACTTCTTCCTATTCGGGTAAAGCTTGCTATTGTTGATGTTGAAAGAGCGATTGCCGGAAGAATTGCCTGTTGGAAACCTGTTGGTGTCCAGAAGAAATGGGTCATTCCTCCCGAGGGAAGAACTTTCAGCACTACCGCAAAAACATATATTAGCATTGTACCAAGCCAAAAGTTAGGAATTGAAATACCGACCATTGCGCCTGTTGTAAGGATATTGTCCACAAGTTTATCCTTTTTAAGTGCGGAAATTATACCTGCAGGAATACCGACTATTACCGAAAGTATCATTGCAGCGCAGGCAAGGTTCAGCGTATTCGGAAGACGAATCATGATCTCATCGAAAATCGGCTGTTTTGTGGTAAAACTTGTGCCGAGGTCAAGGTGGATAAGCTTATTAAGATATGTAATATACTGCATAAAGAAGCTTTCATTAAGACCTAAGCTTTCTCTTACCCTTTCGATATCCTCCTCTGTTGCACCTACACCTGCAACAAGCTCTGCCGGATCACCGGGAGCGATATAAAGGCTTGCGAATACGATGAATGTCATACCTATTACAAGGAGCAACATCATAAGTATTCTCTTCAGAACATATTTTCGCATGATCAATGCCTCCACAAATTTTATTCTTTATTTTGAGCAGTCCAAAATTGCGATAAAAAATTATTTTTTATTATATCACTTTTTTCGAGTTTTTCAATACTTTAACTTGGTAAATCGTTCAAGTTTTCTGTTTTGCATAAATCTAAATTCGTTTTTGCCTCATATAACCATCAAATTTAACATAGATTGTTTAAAATTTGAACAAAATATGCATAATTTCTGCACATTTTTATACTTTTTTGCATAATATTCATCATTTTTTCGATTTTTTGCAGTTGACAGATTATCATTTTTTGGTAATATAGGTATATATTTTGTGGATATTCCACAGATTATTAAAAAGGAGTATATATATGAAAGACCTTATTAATCTCTTTCTTGCGTTCGCTCGAATTGGCGGACTTACTTTCGGCGGTGGCTATGCAATGCTTCCTATGCTTCAGCGTGAGGTTGTTGAGAACAAAGGCTGGGCTACCGAAGAGGAACTCATGGATTATTACGCAGTGGGACAGTGCCTTCCCGGTGTTATTGCCGTAAACACCTCGGTTTTTGTCGGCAATAAAGTAAAGGGCATTATTGGTGCTATTGCAGCTTCTCTTGGTGTTGTTACACCTTCCCTTGTAATAATCATCGCTATCGCCTCTTTTATACAAAGCTTTTCCGATCTTCCTATTGTGCAAAACGCTTTTGCGGGAATCCGTGTCGGTGTTTGTGTTCTTATTCTTACAGCAATTATCAAACTTTTCAAAAAGGCTATTGTTGACAAATTCACCTTTGCACTTTTTGCAGTTGTCTTTGTGCTCACCTTGTTTTTAGATATAAGCCCTATTCTTTTTGTAATTCTTGCTGCTATTGCCGGAATTGTTGTTCATGTATTTGTTCTTAAAGGAGGCAGCGAAAAATGATCTATCTTCAGCTTTTTCTTGAATTTTTAAAGGTAGGCCTTTTTACGGTAGGAGGCGGACTTGCCTCTCTTCCTTTTCTTGAGGATATGGCAGAAACTACCGGTTGGTTTACTCATCAGCAGCTTGCGGATATGGTTGCAATTTCCGAATCAACTCCCGGCCCTATAGGAATAAATATGGCAACATATGTTGGTTTCACCTCTGCCGGTTTATTAGGCTCTGTTCTTGCAACCCTTGGATTTATAATTCCCGCACTTTTTATTGTCACTATTGTTTCAAGGTTTCTTAAAAAATTCAGTGAAAACAAATTTGTAAAAGGTGCTTTCTACGGTCTTCGCGCGGTTTCTGGTGCACTTATTTGCAGCGCACTTGTTTCCGTAATCAAAATTTCCCTTATCAACATTCCTCTTTTTCAGGAAACCGGCTCATTTTTTGATCTCATAAGCATCCCCGGACTTTTACTTGCAGCCGCCTGTTGGTTCGTGCTTAAAAAATGGAATCCTCATCCTATTGTCATTCTTGGAGGAAGCGCAGTTTGCGGAATCCTTTTGGGATTTGCAGGTCTTATTTAATTTATAGTTTAAACAAAAAAAGCTGTTAGAAATTTTTCTAACAGCTTTTTTTGTTTAAATAAATTTTTGTGGTAAGAAAATAAGTGAGTAAAGTTTCATCATTTAAAACCGCAAACTTTTTCATCGGTGTTATTTTATTGTTCTATACTGCTGCAATGATTCATAAGTTTTTTAAAATAGTATAGAAAAAACCGCCTAACAATTTTCATTGTTAAGCGGTTTCGTGGTGAGCCATCGGGGATTCGAACCCCGGGCACCTTGATTAAAAGTCAAG